>JAIDME010000338.1 GCA_029050705.1 Acetatifactor sp. | reverse complement strand
CAGCTTGTAGGGAATTGCCAGAACCGCCTTCATGGGCATAAAATTTTCACCCACATAAGTATAGCTGTAATACCCCATGATAAAGCCCACTATGGTAAACAGCACAATACGAAAGGTTCCGGCTTTAAACTTTCGTACCCGCTCCTGCAATTTTTTATCATCCCCCTGATACACAATGGAGGGAAATTCAAGTTTATTTTCCTGTTCCATATGACTCCCTTCTAACTTTCTTCCTGCCCGTAAATCCGACGGAACTTCTGCCTCGCCCGGTATATCCGGCTTTTTACCACCTCTGGGGACAGATCCATAATCTTCCCTACTTCCTCGTAGGTAAGCTCCTCAAAATCCCGCAGAAGCAGAACCGTGCGCTCCTGCTCTTCAAGGCACATCAGACATTGACGCACTCTCTCCGCCTGCTCCTTTTTCAGGATTTCCTCCTCCGGCAGGTTCCCTCCTGAACTGCTTTCGGACTTCCCAAGGTTTTCCCACTCCTGCTCCTCAAGCAGTATCGGACGTTTCTTTTTTGCGTAGCTTAAGAAAACGTTCCTGGCAATCCTGAGAGCCCAGGTACGGACGCTTGCTTCCTCTCTGAATTTGTCAAGATGCAGGAACATCCTTAAGAATACCTCCTGGCTCAGGTCCTCGGCAAGTGCCGTATCCTTTGTCATATAAACCAGGTATCCCCAGACCGCATCCCTGCTCTCCTCATATGCAGCTGCAAATTTCATGGCAATTTCCTTCCGTCACTTATATAGACTCCTCATCCTTCAAAAAGTAACGATATTATTTTTCAAAAATTTCCTTGACCTTCCACCTTGTGGAAGGGTTACAATAAAAACATCAAAAGGAGGGCTTATGAAGATCAACGAGGTAGAGCAGACTGTCGGCATAACTAAAAAGAACATTCGGTTCTATGAACAGGAAGGGCTTTTAACGCCATCCCGCAGCACCAACGGCTATCGGGAGTATTCTCCGGAGGATGTTCGAACGCTACAGCAGATTAAGCTGCTCCGCAGACTGGATATTCCCATTGAGGAGATCAAACGTCTGCAGAACGGCAGCCAGACCCTGGGAGATTGCCTGGAACGCCAGCTCATCACTTTAAGGCGGCGACTTCGAAATCTGGAGGCAACGGAAAACTTTTGCAATAACCTTCTCGCGGAAAGCACGAAACATGCCGTTCTGGAAAACCTTCCCGTTGAACAGCTTCTCCTGGAAATAGACAACATGGAGAAAGGAGGTACAAAATTTATGAATGTCCGCGAAAAAGACAAGCGGGAGCGGAAGAAGGGGGCTTTCATCGGAGCCGGACTTTTTATTCTGCTGATGACAGGATGTCTTGC
>JAIDME010000337.1 GCA_029050705.1 Acetatifactor sp. | reverse complement strand
GTACACACCTGAACAGGTAAGCAGGCTGGTTCGGCAGGCGGGACTGAAGATTTTGGAAATGACAGATGATGAAACCGGCGAAGAAGCCGGTCCGGAAAGCCAGCGGGTGCTGGTAGTAGCATGCCGGGAAAACGGAGAAATTGCGTAAGAGGTGTGGATATGGGAGATTACATTGTACGGGCAACGGCCGCGAATGCACAGATACGGGCTTTTGCATGTACCACCAGAGAAATGACGGAGGAGGCAAGACGGATTCATAATACAAGTCCGGTGGTGACAGCTGCTCTGGGCCGGCTGATGAGCGCCGGGGCCATGATGGGGAGTATGCTGAAGGGGGAAAGAGATCTGCTTACCCTGCAGATTAAGGGAGACGGACCAATGCAGGGTCTGACGGTGACGGCAGATTCTCAGGGCAATGTCAAGGGTTATCCGGAAGTGGCTGATGTGGTTCTGCCGGCAAATGCACTGGGCAAGCTGGATGTGGCAGGGGCTGTGGGGCAGGGCAGCCTGCGGGTTATCAAGGACATGGGGTTAAAGGAGCCCTATGTGGGGCAAACTTTATTACAGACAGGTGAGATTGCCGAAGATCTGACCTATTATTTTGCGGCCTCCGAGCAGGTGCCTTCCTCTGTCGGACTTGGGGTGCTGATGAACCGTGACAACACCGTAAGGCAGGCGGGAGGTTTCATCGTTCAACTTATGCCATTTGCAGAGGAGAATGTTATCAGCAGGCTGGAGCAGAATCTAAGTCAGGTACAGTCGGTGACGGCAATGCTGGATGAGGGCAGAACGCCGGAGCAGATGCTGGAAATCCTGCTGGATGGCCTGCAGCCTGTAGTGAGTGATACCATGGAGACTTTGTTTTCCTGCAGCTGTAACAGACAAAAAATAGAAAAGGTACTGATAAGCCTGGGGAAGCAGGAGATCAAAGATATGATAGAAGAGGGGCAGGAGATAGAAGTCAACTGTCATTTCTGCAATACTCACTATAAATTTACTGTGGACGAATTAAAGCAACTCTACCGGAAAAGTAAATGAAAAGGGAACTGTGCAGGCAGTCAACTTCCGGTTGCGAAAATTCCAAGAATAATTGGTAGAAGTTCTCCCCGCAGGCAGTTACAATGGAGATGATATTAAACTGAGGAGGAAGAACTATGAGTATTGGGAACAGAATTCAGCAGCTGCGCATTGACAACGGACTTACGCAGGAGCAGCTGGCCGAAATGCTTGCCGTGTCCAGGCAGTCTGTCTCCAAGTGGGAGATGGATCAGTCCCAGCCGGAGATTGACAAGGTGATACAGATGAGCAGATTATTTTCCGTAGGGACGGATCAGATTCTGCTGGAGGAGGCGGATGTCAAAAAACTCCGTCCCCAGGAACTGCATCTGGGCAGTGTATATCTGATTGCCAGAGACTTTGAGGCATCCATCGCATTTTATGAGAAGCTTCTGTCCATGACAGTGTCCACCAGGAACTGCGGTAATAAGTTTGCGGAATTCTTTTTTGACAACAAATGTCTGGCCATCATGAACGAGAACAATCTGCCCGGGCATCACTACGGGGAAGGCGACCATAAATTTGTGCTGAATTTCTGGGTGGAGGATCTGAGGAGAGAATACCAGCGCCTGAGAGAACTGGGCATAGGCAGGATGACCGGGATTGAGAAAGTCCACGAGGGTTATTTCCATTTTGACATTTATGATCCGGATCAGAATGTGTGTGAGATTACCGGAGGATATGAGGAGGACTGATTATTTAAAGTTTTTCCGATATTGACACGATGGAAGAACAAGGGGCTGCAGCACCAAATAGTGAGTGCGCAGCCCTTTGTTCAACGTGAAATTTACTTTTCCCGGACAACCGATGCTTTATCCAGAGAGTTTCGTATAGACTCCAGCAGGACCAGAGAGGTATATTTGCTGTCGGAGGAATAAGTGACACCTTCCAGAGTCTGCAATTCGTAAACCTGGCTGCAGATGGATTCGAAGGTTGGCTCCAACAGGGGATACATGGTGGTGATAGCCTCGTTCAGGTTTACCATGCGGATAGAGGTGATGGAATTCCTGTCTACAATGACCTCTACGTCGATGGATTGATTTCCCAGCACCAGCTCGGTGGTGTAGACACCGGGTATGTAGAGAGCGTCGGAGTCGGTGGCAACCGATTCTTCCTCCGGAGCAGAATTGTCCGGGGCAGAGTCTTTCTCCTTGTCGGGAAGGAACATCATGATGAGCAGCACTATGAACAGGATACCCAGAGCAGCAAAGATTGCGGTATATATCAGTTCCTTCATGTGAAGTACAACGATTTTGGTTTTAGCACTCATTTATATTCCCCTTGGTTGTCGTTTTTTTTCTTTATAATAAGTATGTGGGGGAAGCCGGGTTTATGCTAAGGATTTCTCATTGACAAGAGTGTGGTGCATTGTTATGATAAAAGACAGGACAAGGGCGTTCTATGCAGGGATAGGACTGCCCTTTTATTAGTTGGAAAGGAAGGGCGCGTTATGAAGAACTATACAAGGGAGGACGTTTTGAGGCTTGCCAAAGAGGAGGATATAGAGTTTATCCGCCTGCAGTTTACAGATATGTTCGGCAATTTAAAAAATATTGCGGTTACGGCAAGTCAGCTGGAAAAGGCGCTGGCAAACCAGTGTACGTTTGATGGTTCTGCGATAGATGGATTTGTGGGAGTTGAGGAGTCGGATATGTATCTGTATCCTGATTTATCCACGTTGGAGATATTCCCCTGGAGACCTCAGCAGGGTAAAGTGGCGAGAATGATCTGCGACATTCATCGGCCGGATGGCACACCCTTTGCCGGAGACCCGAGACTGGTGCTAAAAAAGGCGATCAGCGAGGCAGCGGAATTGGGGTACACCTTTGAAGTCGGCCCGGAGTGTGAGTTTTTTTTGTTTAATACGGATGAAAATGCCCTGCCCACCACAGAGACACATGAACAGGCGGGATATTTTGACATTGGGCCGCTGGACGGCGGCGAAAATGCCAGACGCGACATTGTGATGACTCTGGAGGATATGGGGCTGATCATCGAGGCGTCCCACCATGAAATGGCGCCGGCCCAGCATGAGATTGATCTGCGCTATGACGAGGCGCTGGCAGCAGCCGACAATATCATGACCTTTAAGCTGGCGGCACGCACCATTGCAAAGCGCCATGGACTGCATGCCACTTTTATGCCCAAGCCAAAGTACGGGGTCAATGGTTCCGGCATGCACATCAATATGTCGCTGCATAAGGACGGGAAGAATATTTTTAAAGATACGAGTGATGCCAACGGGCTGAGCCGGGAGGCTTATTATTTCATCGGCGGCATCATGAAACATATCAGGGGGATGGCGGCGGTGACAAACCCTCTGGTAAACTCTTACAAGAGACTGGTTCCCGGCTTTGCGGCGCCGGTATACATTGCATGGAGCGCTACCAACAGAAGCCCGCTGATCCGCATTCCGGCCGGAGGCGGCAGAGTGGAACTGAGAAGTCCGGATTCGGCGGCTAATCCTTATCTGACGCTTGCGTTGTGCCTGAAGGCAGGACTTGATGGGATTATAAATAAAATCGAGCCCCCCGGGAGTGTAGACTGCAACATTTACACCATGACGGAGAAGGAAAGAAAGGCGCTGAATATTGAAAATCTGCCGGGAACTCTGATAGAGGCAGTGGAGGAAATGCGCCGTGATAAGTTTATTCTGGATGTGCTGGGTGAGCATATAGCGGACAGCTATATTGCGGCAAAGGAAAGTGAGTGGCAGAAATACCGCGCCCATGTCTCAGAGTGGGAGATACAGGAATATTTATACCGCTACTAGGGTGAGGAGATTCTGCAAAGCGAATTCTTAAATGTCAGGCGAACAAGTTCGCTTTGTGCAGGCATTCTTTTCGTGAGAATTTATGCTGCCGGGGGGTGGGTGTTTGACTAATATTATTGTAGTGCTGCCAAGGCTGGAGGATGCCAAGGGAATTAAGAATGTTCTGGTGAGGGGCGGCTTCATGGTGACCGGCATCTGTACTACCGGAGCCCAGGCAATCAGTCAGATGGACGGCCTGCATGGCGGCATTGTAATCTGTGGTTATAAACTGACGGATATGGTGTATTCGGAGCTTCACGAGTTCCTTCCGCCCGGCTTTGAGATGTTGCTGATAGCATCCGGCCATCTGCTGGGCCAGTGCGGGGAAGGCGGAATCATGTGTCTTACCATGCCGCTGAAGACAGGAGAGCTGCTGAGTACGGTCGGTATGATGGCAGAGAGCATTGAGCGCAGGAGAAAGAGAACGAAGCAGAAGCCAAAGATAAGGAACGCTGAGGAGGAAGAGGCCGTAAGGAAGGCGAAGGAACTTCTGATGGACAGAAATCACATGTCTGAGGAGGAGGCTCACCGATATTTACAAAAGTGCAGCATGGACAGCGGCACAAATATGGCGGAGACGGCGCTGATGGTGCTCGCCATAAGGCACGAAAAATAGAGCACACAGGGAGGTATGAGCATGAAATTTACGAAAATGCATGGCTGTGGAAATGACTATATATATGTCAACGGATTCAGGGAGCATGTCCCGCAGGAGAAAAAACCGGAGGCGGTACGGTTCCTGAGTGACAGGCATTTTGGCGTCGGAGGAGATGGCGTTATTTTTATCAACCCTTCCAGGGAAGCGGATTTTGAGATGGAGATGTTTAATGCGGATGGGAGTCGGGCTCAAATGTGCGGGAACGGGATCCGCTGTGTGGCCAAGTATGTCTATGACAAAGGACTTACGGATTCGGAGCACATTACGGTGGTCAGCGCAGGCAGTGTGAAGCGTCTTGATCTGACGGTGGAGAGACCGGAGGGAGAGCCGGAAGCCCGGGGGGTTGTGACCAGGGTCAGGGTTAACATGGGCAGTCCTGTTCTGGAGCCGGGGAGGATTCCCGTGGTTGCGGATGGTGAGAGCGTGATAAACGAACCCATATATGTGGAAGAACGGGAATACAGGATGACCTGCGTTTCCATGGGAAACCCCCATGCAGTTGTCTTTGCGGAGGGCGTGGCAGACCGGAAGCTGGAGAAGATCGGGCCGCTCTTCGAAAATCATGTCAGGTTTCCGGAGAGGGTCAACACGGAGTTTGTGGAGGTTCTGGACCGACAGACGGTTTTCATGCGTGTATGGGAGCGCGGTACGGGGGAAACTCTTGCCTGCGGCACAGGCTGCTGTGCCACAGCGGTGGCATGTGTGCTGAACGGATTGACGGATACAAGGATTACGGTTAAACTATTGGGAGGAGAACTGCAGATTGAGTGGGACCGTGAGGAGAATGCAGTTTATATGACGGGACCTGCGGCTGTAGTATTTGAAGGTGAGGTGGAATTATGTTTCGATTGAATGAAAATTATCTGAAGCTTCCGGGGAGTTATCTGTTTTCCACTATTGGGAAGAAGGTGAACGCATACAGCGCGGCTCATCCGGATAAAAAGATCATCCGACTGGGGATAGGTGATGTGACCCAGCCCCTGGTTCCGGCCATTATCGATGCGCTGCATGGGGCGGTGGAGGAGATGGGTCATGCCGAGACCTTCCGAGGGTATGCCCCTGATCTGGGCTATGAGTTTCTGAGGAACGCCATTGCTGACAATGATTACAAGGCCCGGGGATGTGATATTTCGGCGGACGAGATTTTTGTGTCTGACGGTGCAAAGTGCGATTCCGGCAATATTCAGGAAATTTTCAGTCTGGACAATCGTGTTGCGGTATGTGACCCTGTTTATCCCGTATATGTGGACTCCAATGTGATGGCGGGAAGGACCGGCACCTATGACAAGGTGAAGGAGACCTGGAGCAATGTGATTTATATGCCCTGTGTTGCAGAGAATAATTTTGCGCCTGAACTGCCGGCGGAGACACCGGATATGATCTATCTCTGCTTTCCAAACAATCCTACCGGTGCCACTATTACCAGGGCGCAGCTGCAGGAGTGGGTGGATTATGCCAACAGGGTGGGGGCGGTCATCATCTATGACGCGGCCTATGAAGCCTATATTTCCGAGGAAGATGTGCCTCACAGTATCTATGAGTGCCAGGGAGCAAGAACCTGTGCCATTGAACTTCGCTCCTTCTCAAAGAATGCCGGATTTACCGGAGTGCGCTTAGGGTTCACCGTGGTTCCGAAGGATTTGAAATGCGGTGATGTGGCGCTGCATTCCCTGTGGGCGAGACGTCACGGAACAAAGTACAACGGAGCCCCCTATATTGTGCAGCGGGCAGGAGAGGCCGTCTATTCCCGGGAGGGAAAAGAACAGTTGAAGGCGCAGGTGGCTTATTACATGAACAATGCGCGATATATATATAATGGTTTAAAGGAAGCGGGGTACACCGTTTCCGGAGGAGTCAACGCTCCTTACATCTGGCTGAAGGCGCCGAAAGGTATGACCAGCTGGGAATTCTTTGATTATCTGCTGGAGGAAGTAAATGTGGTGGGCACTCCCGGCTCAGGCTTCGGCCCCAGTGGTGAAACTTATTTCCGTCTGACCGCGTTTGGCAGTTACGAAAACACGGTGGAAGCTGTGGAGAGGATTAAGCGGGCATAATGAATATGATGACAAAGCAGAAAAAAGCCATATGGATTATGGCAGGCGTAATGACGGCGGTATCTGCCCTTGTAATGTATTTGACCCACAGAGAAGTTCCGTTTATGATGGATGACCTGTGGTATTCCACCATGCTGTCTGATGACAGACCCATTACTTCTGTTACGGATATTATAAAAAGTCAGATATGGCATTATAATAACTGGGGCGGCAGAAGTATAGCGCATGGGATTCTGCAGCTCACACTGCTGGCGGGGGAGCGGGTAGCGGATATATTGAATGTGGGGGTAACGCTGCTGCTTGCGTGGGCGGCCTGCGTGGCTGCCGGACAAAGGAAGCTGCCCTTTTTCTTTGCGGCCATGGGCATGACACTGGGGCTCAATGCCAACTGGAAGATGAGCATGTTCTGGCAGGCCGGTGCCGCCAATTATCTGTATATAACGGTGTTTATTCTGTTGTATGTGTTCTGCTATCTGAGAGAGCTGCCTGATGCCGGGGAGATTTCCGGCGAGAAACCCTTGCCCGGCATTACTTTCTGGATGGTTCCCCTGGGAATTCTGACAGGCTGGAGCAATGAAAACATGGGGCCTGCAGTATGGATGCTCAGCCTTCTGGTAGTGCTGGATAACCTGAAGAAAAAGAAGAGGATAGCACTGTGGATGCTTTTGGGCAATCTGTCCTGCCTGTTTGGAAGCATTATGCTGATTGTTGCTCCGGGAAATTTTGTGCGCAGCGGCCAGGTGGGTGACAGTCAGTATGGGCTGCTCTGGCGCTGCTATCTGAGAATGTATGCGGAGAGCAAGGCGCTGCTGGAATATTTGTTTCCGGTACTTCTGGTGCTTGGTCTGGTTCTTATAGTCGGAAGCTGTGCCCTTAAGATTTCTCTTGGAAGGAGAAACGCAGTGCTGCTTTTTACTGCGCTGATGTCCTGGGGAGCTATGGTGCTGTCGCCCCATTATCCTGACAGAGCGGCTTTCGGCACTATGATCCTGCTGATCTGTGTGATACTTTCCATGGCAGGAAAAATTGTGAAGGAGCGGCAGGAGTTAAGCTGGCCTCTTTTCTGCGCGGCAGCTCTGGTGTGGCTGAGAGGTATGTATTTTTGCGGAGAATTCCTTGGAGTGAGCTGGGGCTGGATAAAATAATGAAATTTAGTGTTGCAAAGCGCTAAAGAGTATGGTAATATTACATTTAATTTTTAATATAAAAATGCAGTGAAGGAGACTCTTGCCGGAGAAAACGACAGGAAGACGGCGTCACCGACTGAAAGCGCTGTCAGTGGGAAACGGTAAAGGGAACGCTCCGGAGCAGGCTGTCTGAACTTACGACAGGGTCACGGAAAAGTATTCGTGCGGTGGCCTGGTGGATGCAAGGACAGCACGCAGGCATGCGTTAGATGCAAAAGGGGACTGCCGTCGGCAGCCAATGCGGGTGGTACCGCGGATAAGATAACTTATTCGTCCCGGAATGCAGGAAACTGTGTTCCGGGACGTTTTTTTGCACACGCCGATGCAGAGGAATATGCCGCTAAAAGTGGCGCATCGGCGGCGCATGAGTAGGGAAATAAATCGCCCCTGCTCGATTATGCGCAGGAATGATATGAAAATCTGCTGTGCTGCAGCATGGACACAAGCAGGGAAGATGACAAGGAGGAGTTATTATGGAAAGAGGAAACTGTTACAGGGACATTACAATGAGAGAGATCGGAGAGGAGCATATCGGCCGCACATTGCGGACGGCAGGCTGGGTTGAGAATATACGGGACCACGGCGGAGTTTCTTTCATCGACCTGCGGGATATGTACGGCGTACTCCAGGTGGTCATCCGAAGGCCGGAGCTGCTGAAAGGGCTTGTGAAGGAGACTTGTATCACTGTTAAAGGTCCTGTGGAGAAGCGTGATGAGGAGACCTATAACCCGAAAATCCCCACCGGAACCATCGAACTGGAGGCACAGGAGATTACAGTACTGGGCAAGGTGCACCGACAGCTGCCTTTTGAAATCATGACGTCAAAGGAGACCAGGGAGGATATCCGGCTGAAATACCGTTATCTGGATTTGAGAAATGCAAAAGTGCGGGATAATATTTTGTTCCGCTCTCAGGTCATCGCTTTTCTGCGTCAGAAGATGACGGAACTGGGCTTTGTGGAAATTCAGACTCCCATTCTCTGCGGCTCCTCCCCCGAAGGGGCTAGGGATTATATTGTCCCTTCCAGAAAATATAAGGGAAAGTGCTATGCCCTGCCCCAGGCACCTCAGCAGTATAAGCAGCTGCTGATGGC
>JAIDME010000336.1 GCA_029050705.1 Acetatifactor sp. | reverse complement strand
CTCCTCCATATGTTTCGCGATATAGGGGCGCAGGCGCTCCCGCAGTTCAATCAGCCCCTTGATGATCTCATAGTTCTTCTCTCCGAAGCACCAGATCTCGTTAGGCCCGCCGCTCCTCTCAATAATGCCGGGATACCGCTCCTTCTGGTCTTTTGTCCGAAGTCTGGAACCATGCAGCCTCATGATGGGGCAGAACAGGCCAAACTGGAACCATCTCACCAGAAGCTCCCGGAATTCCTCACTCTCCGTATCCCCCATCAGGAACCCTCCGATGTCGCTGTTCCACCATGGGATGCCGCACATTGCCATGGACAGGCCGCTGGTCACGCTCTGCCGCAAAGCATTCCAGTCGGACATGATATCTCCGTTCCAAACTGCGGCGCCATATTTCTGGCTGCCCGGATAAGCCGCCCTTGTGAGCGAGATGATTTCCTCCTCACCCTGTTCCCTCAGGCCGTCATAGAACATCTTGACATAATAATACGGATACATCATTGCCGTCTGGGCGCCGTTTCCCAGATAAAAGTGCAGATGGCCGAACTGCTGGGGATGTACCTCCGGCTCCGCCTCATCCAGCCAGAAGTTCCTGATTCCCTTATCGTAATAATTCTGCTTCACCTTGTCCCACACAAAGGAACGGGTATCAGGATTCATGGGGTCGATAAAGGTCTGTTGACCGTAAAAGTCAAAAGTGCCGTACTGTCCGTTCTCCGTGCGCACAAGCATGTTTGCCTCGCTCATGGTCCGGTAATTCTCGCTTTGGGGATTGATTGTCGGCCAGATAGACACAATGGGTTTAATGCCCATTTCCTCCAGTTCCCGGCACATTCCGGCAGGATCCGGCCAGTATTTGGGATCAAATTTCCATTCTCCCTGCTCTGTCCAGTGGAAATAATCAATGACAATGGCAGAGATGGGAATTCCTCTCCTCTTATACTCCCTTGCCACCTCCAGCAGCTCATCCTGGCTTTCGTAGCGCAGCTTGCACTGCCAGAAGCCGGATGCCCAGCCGGGAAAACGGGGCGCATATCCCGTCAGGTCGCAATAGATCTTCATCACATCGGCCGGTCTGTCCCCGGTAAAAACAAGGTAATCAATCTGATAAGCGCTGTCAGAACACCACAGCGTATGGTTTCTTGTGGTCTCGCACCTTCCCGGAGAAGGATTGTTCCAGAAAAAGCCGTATCCCAGAGAAGAATACAGATAGGGAAGGGCTGACTTGGTATTATAATGCACCAGATTGCAGGTGCTGCCCTTCCTGTCAAAAGCATCCTCCGTCTCCTGTCCCAGCCCGTAAAAATGCTCGCCCTCGTTGGCGTCAAAAATAGCCTTCACCTGATAGTGGTCGCCCTCCGTGTGGACATATTTGTTCACATAATCTCCCTCATATTTGGTATGAAGAATCTTTTTCCCGTCCCGGTAATACGTGATGATCCCCCCGTACCAGGGAGAGCCTGCCTCCAGGGGGGCGGAAACCTGACCGTTTGTGATAGTGACAAAATTTTCATCGCCTTCAATGACACAGCAGTCCTCCGTGACGGGCGGCAGCAATGTCCAGCTCTCCTCCGACACCTTAGAATTTCTGGTAGAACGGCAGCGGAGACAGTTCTTCCCGTAAGGCTCTATCACCGTGATCTCGTCTTTTCTTCTGAAAATGACCGACTTCCCCTTAATCTCAATTTTTCCCATTTTTTTCTCACCTTCCGTCATGCCGCAGTCGGCGGCACACACATTTCAATGTCTTACATTCTCAGAACATTCCCAGGAGCCACCTGATTCCCGGCTCCAGATGCCTGTTCCAGTATTCAAAGTTATGCTCCCCGGAACCTTCGGTATAACAATACTCCACCCCATGTTCCTTCAGGAAGCCTTCAAACCTTCTGTTTGACTGCAGGAGAAAATCCTGCTCGCCGCATGCAAGATAAAATTTCGGCATCAGCACGCCCTTTTCTTCTATTTGGAGAATCAGCTTCTCAGGATTGACGCCGCTCTCCTCCACGGTCTCCGGATCTCCGAACATGAGCCGGTAATACTCATAATTCGCCACTCCGTTATCATCTCCCGGCTTCATCCCACCGATACCGTATACAATCATAGCAGAGGACAGGGCAATGGCCCCGGCAAAGGTATCATGAAACTGCAGAGCGGTATGTATCGCCCCGAAACCTCCCATGGAATACCCGCCGATAAACGTATCCTCCCGCCTGCCGGAAAGTCCGAATGTCTTTCTCACATAGCGCACAAGCTCCTGCCCAACATATGTCGCGTACTGCCTTCCGGTTTCCTTTCCGTCCAGATAGAAGCTGTTCTCCCCCGAGGGAAGCACAATGCAGAGATGGTACTTCTGCGCCATCTCCACAGCTGCGCTGTTCCACAGCCAGTCGCCGCTGTTTCCGCAATATCCGTGCAGCAGTATCAGCAGCTTCAGGGGCACCGTTTCCCCCTCCGAGGCGGCATCCGCCTCGTTTGGCAGGATAATGCGGAATTGCGTGCCCCGCTTTAAGCTGTCCGAAAAGAATTCAAATGTTCCTATGGCCATAAATATGATCTCCCCCTTACATCCGCAACACTTTTTTTACCATATTCTGTATCTTCCGCTCAGCGCAAGAAAAGCAAAAACATACAGACAATTATCATAATACCTGCGCTCTCCCGTCCGCATGGGCAGATTCCAGAATTTCTCCACCCACATGCGGGCAGTCCGGCCCGCCTCGGACAACCCGGCCTCTCCATCCAGTCTCTCCGGCACCGCAAGGACACTCTGCGCCGTAGTGGCCGCAATGGCCACCGGGTGCAGCGCCTCCTGCTCAAGCGGCGTCCCGTCCACCTCAAATATGCGGAACGGGTTCTCACCGTTAGTCACCCCGAGGCAGTTCTGCAGCCGCTCCGCAGCCACTCTCTGCCCTTTATCCACGCCGAACCACTCATAATCCAGCCCGATATTGGCCGCCGTTCTGTAGGAATCACTGTAGAACCAGTCATGCCGGTCCGACGACCAGGGCACCTTGTCCATGGGGCTTCCGTCAAACCTCGCATATTCCGGTGACAGACCGGATATGGGATGACAGGCTTTTACCAGATACTCTCTGCTGGCGTCAGCCGCCTCCTTCCAGAACGCCCGATCCTCCTCATTGGCCCAGAGGGCAAACAGCTCGTAAAAATGAGGCAGATGATAGGACGGATCGGTGAAACCACAGCCCGGGACAAACAGGATCTGCCTGTTTTCATGATTCCACATGGGCTGTCCGGGTCTGCCGCCCTCTCCCTTGTGCAGGCAGGCGCTCAGAATCTCCCTGGCTTCCCTTTCATAATCAAAAATCCCTTCCCCGTTTCCCCAGCGGTGAGCGGCAAAAAACAGCGCCATGGCAAAAAACTCCTCCCCGTCCGGAGCGGGTCCATAGGCATTTTTCCTGCCGTCAAGTCCGCAGGACCATGCAAAATAGCCCTCATTTTCCCCTTCTGACATCCACATGTAGGTTTTAGCCCATTTCCAGATACGGTCAAACTCTTCCTTCATATCCAGCTGTACACACATCATCATGCCGTAGGACATGCCTTCCGTCCTTGCATCCTGATTGCCGGTGTCCTCGATATAAGCCATGTCCTCTCCTGCCGGAAAGCAGACTTTCTCCCCTTCTTTGTGAAAAAAGGTGTCCACAATATCCGCCAGCCTGCTTTCAATTTCCTCCTCGCTTTTTCCGATCTCTGCAAACACATTCCGATACTCTTTTTTCATGCGATTCTCCATAGCTTTCTTCTCCCTTCACAGTTTCGGAACTTACTCACTCGATACAAGGGTAAACGACAGGAGGCTGGCATTGCCTCCTCCCCGGTATGTCAGGTAGACAGCCTGCTTACCGTCCGGTATCTTTACCGGAACCGAGTATTCCTCCCATACATTGGAATACTTTACTTTGATCGCAGCCAGGATCTTCCCGTCCCATGCCGTCTTGACCTCAAAAACACCGTCCGCATAGCCTCTGACTTTGATACGTATCTCCCTGACCCCTTTGCAGTCAAAATATTTGAACCCTGCCGTCACGGAATCCTGAATATTCCCGATATATCCCGGCTCCTCATCCCCATCTCTTCCGTCCTGCATGATCTTGGGAAAACGGCTGTCTCCCACATAGACGGATGGAATATCCCGAAACAGATTACAGGCAATGTATGCCGGATATTCCCCATTTCCTTCCAGTGGTCCCCCGTTTAGCCCACAGGAGGTAATCTCCGACTGAAGGATTCTGCCATCGGGGAGTATTTTCAGCTTTTCCGCACATCCCTGCCTGCTGTACCAGCTTCCGTTGGTATGGCGGTGATAGAAAATGTACCACTCTCCTTCTATCTGCACCATACCCCCGTGATTGTTGGCGCCATAAGCCATGGGCTGGCCCGCGGGCTTGTATGTATCGATGTGCAGGTCACAGTTGCTCACCAGCACCCCGCCGTATACAAATCCGGAGGTAGGGCTTTTGCTGGTGGCGTAACATAATTCATGCATGACCACCGAAGAATATACAAAATAATAAGTGCTTCCGATCTTTCGGATGGACGGCGCTTCAAAAAACTCATGCCCCTCAAAGCCGGTTCCTCTGCCATACTCACATCCGGGAGCCACAAATACCGGGGCCTCCTCAACCGTGAGCATATCCTTCCCCAGCACGGTTGCCATAGCTCCCTTTCTGGATATGTCCCCTCTTGCGCAGAAGCCCGTATAGAGATACGTCCTGTCCCCCTCCGTCAGCACGCCGGGATCAAACTGAGGCAGATCCCCTTCTCTTTCTCCCAGACGTGTACCATCCGCATAATGGACATACCCGTAAAATTCATACCGCCCTGCCGGAGTATCACACACGGCAACCGAGACCACAGGCACATGATCCAGCACATAGTAAAGATAGTACCTCCCGTCCGTCCCCACCGTCACATCCGGCGCATAGAGACACATCTTACCATCTTTATTCAGCGGATCCTCATTTCTCGGATAGATCACACCCTCATAGCGCCAGTTTCCAAGATCATCTGCCGGTGCTGACCAGCACACATAATCTCCCATGCAGAAGACATATCCGTTGTAAAAATCATGAGAACCATACACATAAACCCTGTCGCCGAATACATAGGGCTCACCGTCCGGTATGTATTCCCATGACGGCAGATACGGGTTAAATGCCTGTTTCTTCGCAATCTGTTCCATACTGCTCTTTCTCCTCCACTGTTCCGTCCTTGTTGATAACTGTCACCCTGCATATCTGATACGGCTGCTCCGGCTCCGTGCCTCCGCAGATCCTCCTTGCGGAAAATTTCCGCTGCCCTTCATCCCAGAAAAGCCTTGTGACAAGAAATTGTCCCTGCTCGTAACCGTAGCCGTCCCCCTCATCCTCGTACAGGGTAAACTCACCGTTCCTCCCCGAATAGACCACAATATTTATCTCACTGCCCATTTCCTCCGTGGACAGACTTTTTTCCATAGATGCAGTTTCCTCCATGGATAACTCCTGCTCGCTTCCCGTGTTCCGTACAGATTCAGCCCGGGGAATGACTGTGCCCTCCCTGACAAACAGCGGAATCCTTTCTATGGGAGCCTCCGCTTCAATCCATTGGCCGCCCTCATAGCATACATTTGTCCAAAAATCATACCAACAGCTTCCCCCCGGCAGGTAAACCCGCCTTGTCCGCGGCAGCTCCGGCAGCTTTTTTGATCCCTTCTCATAATACATGGGCCGAAGCACAGGACACACCATAAGTCCGTCCCCGAACAGATACTGATCCGTGATATTCCACACATCACTGTCCTTCGGATACGCAAAGGCCAGCAGCCGCATCATGGAGCCATCCTCCAGCCAGCACTGCCCCCCAAGGGAATAAATGTAAGGCAGCAGCCTGTAACGGAGAAGGTTTGCACTCACCAGCGCATCATAAAACGGAACATCTGTGTCGGCAAAATGCCACAGTTCCCTTCTGCAGTCAGTTCCATGCCCCCGGAAAACAGGAAGAAAACAGCCCCACTGATACCACCTTACAAACAACTCCCGGTATCCCGCATCTTCTGTTCCCCCGGCATAATCTCCCTTCCAAAACCACACGTCGCCTCTCTTCACAAAAAAGGCTCCGATGTCCACAGTCCAGAAGGGAAGGCCGCTGGCTGAAAAATGCAGTCCCGCCGCAACCTGCCTTCGGAAGGTATCCCAGGATGCCTCAACATCCCCGGACCAGAGAATCGTTCCGTAACGCTGCTGTCCCGTATAAGCACTCCTGGTCAGGTTTACCACTCTCCTGCGCTCAGCTTCCCTCTGTCCCTCATATATGGCCTGTGCATGATACAGACTGTAAGCATTCATCTTTTCAGGGGGAAGATGAATCCCTGCCGTCTGACAGTATTCCTCATACATCCTGAACGGCTCCGTTCTCTCTCTATGATTCCATTCCGGCGTAAACGGCTCGCTGCTGTCGCACCACCACGCATCCACTCCATGGACAAGCAGCCCTTTCCTGATCTGCTCCCAGTACAGTTCCCTGCCTTCTCTGCTCAGCGCATTATACACATTACAGGCAGGGAGCAGCAGCTTTCGCTCCTTAAATTCTCTGTAATCCGCTGTCTCCTCCCCCATATTCGGCCATATGGACAGCATAAAATGCACATGGCTGTCATGGAGTTCATCTATCATACCCTTCGGGTCAGGGAAACGGCCGGGATCAAAGCTCTTCTGTCCCCACTGGTTCCCCTCCCAGGAACACCAGTCCAGCACTATCCCGTCCAGACCGATTCCTCTCCTCCGGTACTCCTTCACCGTATCCAGGATCTCCGCCGCCGTCTCATAACGCTCCTGGGACTGAATATAGCCGTAAGCCCATCTCGGCAGCAGTGATGCCTTTCCCGTCAGCATACGGTATTTCCGGATGACTCCATCCATGGTTTCCCCATTCATAAAAAAGTAATCCAGCTCTGAATCAGCTTCGGTATAGAGGTAAGAACCGTATATTGTGTCACTGAAGATCATGGGACCGTAAGTATCCATCAGAATACCATAGCCCAGCGTGGACACCAGCATCGGAACGGCAATCTTGCGGTTGGCCTGGTGCAGATAAACAGTCTGGCCGCGCAGGGAACCGAATCCCTCCTCATGCTGCCCAAGGCCATAGAGTGCTTCCTGCGGAGCCCATTCCAGATAAAGTCTTGTATGGAAGCGCTTTCCCAGAGGTATCTTAGCCGCGTTCCTGACCACGTCCTTGACCCCGTCGGGAGTAGCCACCTTCTCCACTCTGGCCCCTTCCTCCAGAATCTGATATACCGTATATTCCTCAAGGCTTTTGCTGTCCCTCTCACGCTCCCGCAAAAGCCTGTTTCCCTTCCCGTCAAAATAACTGCAGGATGCCGTGGCCCTGTTTATCACAATCTCAAGATGCTCCATCCGAAACCGGATTTCCCTGTCATCTTCAAGATATTCCCAGCCGTCAAAGACCTCTCTGAAGGTCACTCCGGGTTTTTCCTCCTCCGAGAAGCTCTCCGCCCCGGTATATGTAATCCTGACTGTTCCGGAATCTTTCGGCTCAATTCTGTGCATACCCGCATCGGAATACAGATACAGCCTGTCATCCTTGCGTTCCACCTGTACAATTGCGCTGCTCTTTCCTTCAACCGCACACAGCATATGCTTCCTCCCGCTTTCCCCGAAACAATGATATATTCTCATGGATCCAGCATGGCCCCCTGATACGCCTGCTTGGGATTCATGTCCTTATCGAACAGCATGCCGATTCGTCTCTTTCAGGTTTGCCTGACTGGCCGCCATAACTTTATGCCCGTAAGAGGTGGGATGATACTCATCCGCGAAAAACTGCTCCTTCGTCAGAGTGCCGTCTCCGCTCAATCCCGCGTTTATAAAGTTCAGTTCCGCATCCGGATATTCCTCCCGCAGTCCCGCAATAAAATCTTCTTTTCCGGCTAATCTGCTGATGCATTTTTTTAACAGGAAAAGGCATACCGACATAACCCGGTATGCCTTTTCCGACATAATTCCAGCCGTCACTGATTGAACGGATTCTCCGTAGGATAAGGAAGGGACTTGGGCTGATTGTAGTTCAGATCCTCAACCGGCACTCCTATGTACT
>JAIDME010000335.1 GCA_029050705.1 Acetatifactor sp. | reverse complement strand
TTCCTGCACACGGTCACACAAATCCTATGCTCCCGGTTGCTGCTGAACTTGTCAGGCGCGGGAATGTAGTCCGATTCTATTCGTTTGACGAATTTGAGAAGAAAATCAAGGCTACCGGGGCAGAATTCATATCCTGTGATCCTTTTTTGCCAAGGCTGACGGAGCAGGAAGAAGCCGGTTTAAAAAACGTCTCTACTACAGAAATGACGGTACAGGATATTCGCATTACACTCAGTATGAATGAGTTCCTGGATCAGGAGTTCAAATCCTTTCAGCCGGATGTGGTATATACTGATTCCGTCTGCTTTTGGGGGAAGCTGAACGCATGGAAGCACCATGTGCCGATGGTGGTATCTACAAGCACTTTCGCATTCAATCAAATGTCTTCCGAATACATGAAGAACAGTCCTAAAGAAATGGCGGACATAATCTTCGGACTTCCGAGAGTCTCAAGGGAACTGAAAAAACTGGAGCCTTACGGATTCCGTGTAAAAAGCGTTTTTTCTCTGATTCAAAGCGATAATAACACAGATTCTATCGTGTATACTTCGCGTATGTTTCAGCCATATGCAGAGAGTTTTTCCGATCATTATGCCTTTGTCGGACCATCAGTATTTTCAAATATCCTGCCCGAAAAAGAGAAGGACCGTCCGCTCATTTATATTTCTATGGGAACGGTCATTAACGATCGGCCTGATTTCTACAGTAAATGCATTGATGCCCTGAAAAATCTGAATGTGGATGTCATTATATCCTGCGGAAATGCTATAAACCTCGAAGAACTGGGAGCATTGCCGGATAATATTCAGGTGTATCCCTATGTTGACCAGCTTGGTGTTCTTGCAAAAGCGGATGCCTTTATTACACACTGCGGAATGAACAGTGTTTCCGAAAGCCTGTATATGGCGGCACCGATGGTTCTTTATCCGCAAACGAGCGAGCAGCATGCCGTGGCAAGGAGAGTGACCGAAATCGGTGCCGGAATTATGCTGAAGGAGGATTCTTCCGAAGGTATCCGGGCAGCCATACAGGAAATTCTGAATAATAAGGCATATGGAAATGCTGCCGCCGAATGCAGTGCGGATTTTCGGGCCTGCTCCGGCACTGTCGGCGCGGCGGAATTCATTGAAACTGCGCCACATTCATCAGACGGTATCGATATATTAGGTGAGTTGAATAGAACAACTGCGAAGTTCATGCTTCTATATTGGCTGGTTATAATCATAGCAATCAATCTAATTGGTTTTTTTGTCAGCTGGAAATATGTGTGGGTTATCGGAATGGCTGCCGGAATACTGTCTTCGCCGATTGGTAAGGCAATACAAAAAAGAAAATATGACGGCTTGATACGCAGCATTATTTAATGAATATACCAAAATAAAGGTATGTTGAGTGCAGCGGTCACAATCTGGCTGTAAGGCAGACTGTGGCGGCTGTTTTTTAGTTGCACCGTCGGCGCATGTTAAAGATTTCTTAAAGAATTACACTGTTTATTGTTAAAAGATATTTTGATAAAATAGCTTTAAGAATGAGGGTAAGGGAGACCGGATATGTACAATATTTTGATCTGTGATGATGAGAGAGACATTGTAAATGCTCTGAAGATTTATCTGAACGATGAAAATTATACGTTGTATGAGGCCTTTGATGGGAAGGAAGCGCTGAAGGTGGTGGAGGAGCACGACATTCATCTTGTGCTGCTTGACATTATGATGCCGGAGATGGACGGCATGGAGGCTATGGTGAAAATTCGGGAGAAAAGCAACGTACCTGTTATCCTGCTGACTGCCAAATCCGAGGACACGGATAAGATTCTGGGGCTGACGGTGGGAGCAGATGATTATATCACAAAGCCTTTTAACCCGGTGGAGGTGTCCGCCAGAGTAAAGTCACAGCTGCGCAGATATATGCAGCTGGGAGCGGGAAATGTGAAGGCGGCGATCCTGCGGTGCGGGGCTATCGAGCTGGATGATGAGGAGAAGCGTGTAACGCTGGACGGGGAGGATGTGTCTCTGACTCCTACGGAATACGATATCTTAAAGCTGCTGATGCAGCATCCGGGACAGGTGTTTTCACCGAAGGAGATATACCGGAAGATATGGAATGATCTGCCTTATGGCAGTGAAAATACCGTGGCGGTACATATCAGGCATTTGCGTGAGAAACTGGAAATCAACCCTGCTGAACCCAGATACTTAAAGGTAGTATGGGGACAGGGTTACAAGATGGAGAAGGGGAGGCAGCAGTGATGGAAGAGGACAGAACGAGGGAAGCGGCAGCGGCGGAAGAGAATAAAGCCCGTGAAGCGACAACGTCAGAAGAAGACAGAACGAGAGAAACGACAACAGCGGAAGAAAAGAAGCGGACAGAGAGAAGGAAATCACATGCGGAGGGAGAGGAGGCACGCCGCTTCAGGCTGACAGGCTGTTTTGCGGCGAAGGTGACAGCATACTTTCTGTTGCTGGTCAGTGCCGCATTGTGTGCGGCGGGCGCAGTGGGCTGCTATATCGCCGCAGAGGAAGACATGTATGTCGGCAGCCATGCGACGGTGCTGGAGAATGCACTTCTGGGACTGACCTACAGAACTTCCGGAGAAGTGTGTGAATTTTTTGATAATGGCAATGAGGAAGCGGCCCGGATTTATCTGAGGGAGATTAATGCAGAAGTTGCAATCTTAAGGTATGAGGATAGACTGGTGCCGGACAGCAGCGTATTTGTCTGGCAAAGCTATGACGCATCGGAAGCACTGAAGGAAAGCGGCTTCTACTCAGATATATATGGGGACATACGCATGTCGCTGTATACCACCCGGGAGGGATCGGAAGATTATATTGTACGTGTTTTCTATGACCCTGCGTTTACACACCAGGATGCCATAAAGGAAACTGTCCGTTGGATAGAAGCTCTGTATCAGGCAAGGTATGCAGTAATCCTGCTCTGTGCGGGAAGTGCCATTCTGTTTGTGGGTTGTGTTATTTTCCTGCTGTGCAGTGCAGGACATAAAAACGGCAGGGAGGGGATTGTACCGGGACCTCTGACGGGAATTCACCTGGATGTGCTGATTTGTGGCGTGGCTCTTGCGGAAATTGGCATGCTGAGGCTGATGCACGAACTGATTTGGAGTGGGGTGTCGGTGGATGTATGCCAGATTGTGGCCTGCGCAGTCACTTTGATGCTGACTATGATCTTTCTTTATGATTTTGCCATTCGGCTGAAGCTGGGGAAGCCGTGGCGGCACACGCTGTCTTTTGTAATGCTTCGGATTCTGCGGTGGGGATTCTGCCGGCTGTGGCGGCTGCTTATGGGAATTCCGCATGTTTTGACCACGGTTATCGTATATCTGGCCGCCTGTTTTCTGGAACTTTTGATAATAGCTCGTTTTTGCAGGATATATAATGAAGAACTCTTTTTGTTTTTGTGGGGTCTGGAAAAGATAGTATTATTTTTGGTGGTGCTCTATATTGCCCAGGCTTTCAGGAGGCTGCTTAAGGCAAGCCGGGAGCTTGCTGAGGGGCATGAGGACTATCGGGTGGATACAAAGCTCATGTTCTGGGTCTTCCGGGAGCAGGGTGAGAATCTAAACAGTCTGGGGCAGGGAGTTGCCAGAGCTGTGTCGGAGCGTATGAAGAGCGAGCGCCTGAAGACGGAGCTGATAACCAATGTTTCCCACGATCTGAAGACTCCCTTAACCTCCATCATCAATTATGCGGAGCTGATCAACCGGGAAGCGGAGGAAAATCCTGCGGAAAGTCAGACAATCCGCGAGTATTCTGAGGTACTGCTGCGGCAGTCCGGCAGATTGAAAAGGCTGTTGGAAAATCTGGTGGAAGCGTCCAAGGCAGCCACAGGTAATCTGGAGGTAAATCTGGAATCCTGTGAGGCGGGAGTTTTGCTGAGCCAGGCAGTGGGTGAATACCAGCAGAGAATGGAGGAAAAAGCGCTGGAGCTGCGGGTGAGCCAGCCGGAGGAGCCGGTGAGGATTCTGGCGGACGGCAGGCACCTTTGGCGGGTCTTTGACAATCTTCTGAACAATATCTGCAAATACGCTCAGGAGAACTCCAGAGTGTACCTGACACTGGAACAGAAGGAGAAGAAGGCTTTCATTATCTTCCGCAACATGTCCAAGTATGCACTGGATATTTCACCTGAAGAATTGGAGGAGCGTTTTGTCAGAGGCGATAAGTCAAGGCATATGGAGGGGAACGGGCTTGGACTTTCCATTGCCAAAAGCCTGACGGAACTTCAGCAGGGGCAGATGGAGATAGTGGTTGACGGAGATTTGTTTAAGGTTATACTTATCTTTGATACCATGGATTGATGCCGTACTTTCATTTTTTGCGGACGTGTGCTATAATGATTCTACTGTCGCAGAATGCTGGCAAGCTTATAATGTCCGTGAGGCAGACACAGAAGCGATGGTAGAGGAGGCTGAAAATGGAAAAGGCAAAGGTTTGGTTTACAAAGGAGATTACGCCTCAGGCGATGATTCGAATGTATGACGCGATGGGAGTAAAGCTGCCCGGCAATGTTGCGGTCAAGCTGCATTCCGGCGAGGTTGGGAATCAAAATTTTTTGCGCCCGGATTTTATGAAGCCCGTGATCGACTATGTGAACGGCACTATCGTGGAGTGCAATACCGCCTACGAAGGCCAGCGGAATACTACAAAGGCACACAGAGCCACAATGAAGCTCCATGGCTGGAGCAGTATTGCGGAGGTTGACATTATGGACGAGGCGGGAGAGCTTGAACTGTCCGTTCCGGAGGGCCGACGGATTAAAAAGAATTTTGTTGGGGCCAATATCCGAAAGTATGATTCCATGCTGGTATTGTCCCATTTCAAAGGGCATCCTATGGGAGGCTTTGGCGGTGCGCTGAAGAATATTTCCATTGGTATTGCTTCTTCCCACGGCAAGGCATATATCCACGGTGCGGGCAATGAGGCAAAAATCTGGTCTGCAGATCATGATTCTTTTCTGGAATCCATGGCGGATGCGGCAAAGTCCATTTTGGACTATTTCGGGGAGAAGATTGTGTTTATCAATGTCATGAAGAATATGTCTGTTGACTGCGACTGCTGCGCTGTGGCGGAAGACCCGGCGATGGCGGATATAGGTATTCTGGCATCCACTGACCCTGTGGCGCTGGATCAGGCGTGTCTTGACCTTGTATATGCATCCGATGACCCCGGAAGGGATCATCTGCTGAAAAGGATAGAATCCAGAAACGGGGTTCACACGGTGGAAGCCGCTGCAGAGATAGGTGTGGGCAGCAGGGAGTATGAACTGAAGGAAATATAAGACACAGGAGTGTGCGAGGTACGCATAAAAGCAGATAAAAATCCGGGGCCGGTATTGATCGTGCCCCGGGGTATTTGATTATTGTGCGGGATGAATACGAAGAAGTGCGGCGTAGCTGCACTTTGTCAGCGGTTGGTCTTGGCCGTCTCCGTATATTTTTCTTCGCAGTATTTACAGCGATACACTTCCTTTTCGGTATCTGCCAGATAGAAGATATGGGGCAGCTCCTGCTCGATGGAAGTGATACATCTGGGATTGTGGCACCTGATGACATTCCTGATCTGACCGGGAAGCGTCAACACCTTCTTTTCCACAATGATTCCGTTCTTGATAACATTGACGGTGATATTGTGATCAATGAAGGCCAGGACATCCAGGTCCAGCATGTCAATGTTACATTCCACCTTTAGAATGTCCTTTTTGCCCAGCTTGTCGCTGCGCGCATTTTTGATGATGGCCACGGTGCAATCCAGTTTATCCAGCTGCAGATGGTCATATAGATCCAGGCTTTTTCCGGCTTTGATGTGATCCAGCACAAAGCCCTCTTCAATTTTTCCTACATTCAGCATATGGTCTCCTTTCCTAAATGCAAATCTATGCCGGTGTACCGACGCATTCATATTTCTCTAAATAAACTGTCTGAAAGTGAATGTTTCGTCATGCCAGTTCCAACAGTGTGAGTATCAGTGCCATGCGGACGTAGACGCCATACTGTGCCTGACGGAAGTAAGCGGCTCTGGGGTCGGCATCCACCTCTACGGAAATCTCATTGACTCTGGGCAGAGGATGAAGTACCAGCATATCTTCTTTGGCCAGCTCCATCTTGGCGGTATCCAGAATATAGAAATCCTTTAAGCGTATGTAGTCCTCCTCATTGAAAAAGCGTTCCTTCTGCACTCTGGTCATATACAACAGGTCAAGCTCAGGCATCACATCCTCCAGTCGAATGACTTCACTGTAAGAGATGCCTTTTTTCTTCAGCATTTCAATAATGTAATCGGGACATCTGAGCTCCTCAGGAGAGATGAAGATGAACCGGATGTTGTCATAGCGCACCAGAGCGTTGATGAGGGAGTGGGCGGTTCGGCCGAACTTCAGATCACCGCACAGGCCGATGGTAAAACCGCCTAAGGAGCCCTTCAGACTTCGGATGGTCAGCAGATCCGTCAGGGTCTGGGTGGGATGCTGATGTCCTCCGTCGCCGGCATTGATGACCGGAATCCCGGATTTTTCGCCTGCTACCATGGGGGCACCCTCTTTCGGATGGCGCATGGCACAGATATCTGCATAACAGGAGATGATGCGGATAGTATCGGACACGCTCTCACCCTTGGATGCGGAGGAGGAGGCTGCATCGGAGAAGCCGATAACGCGCCCGCCCAGCCGTATCATGGCGGATTCAAAACTCAAACGTGTCCTGGTGCTGGGCTCGTAAAAGCAGGTGGCAAGTATTCTGCCGTCGCAGGCATGGGCGTATTTTGCCGGGTTATTTTCGATATCATTTGCAAGGTCGAAAAGCTTGTCCAGTTCTTCGGGGGTGAAGTCCAGCGGACTCATTAAGTGTCTCATAGGGATAACCATTCCTTTCTGTGGATTTAATATTGTGGAAGCCTGTTACCGTAAAAAGAGTCGAAGAGTAAAACTCCTCGACTCCTGTATTTATTCTAAAAATGCTAACAGTTCATCCACGGTCTTGCGCTTGGGAGCGGCGGGAACCTCGGTGGGATAGCCAATGGGAATAAGGGCCACCAGCTCTCTGTCTTCGGGAAGATCGAGAACCCTTGCAGCATCCTCTTCGTCAAACAGACCCATGATGACAGTTCCAAGACCCTGTTCAAAAGCTGCCAGGCAGAACGCTTCGCTTGCAACGCCGGCATCGTACATTTGCCAGCCTGTTCCCTTAGGGGTGGAGAAAGAACCGTCCCTTTCGTAACCGCTGCGTTTTGTGACTGCAGTAACTGCAATTACCATAGGAGCCTGTTCCATGATCACACCGTTCCCGGGGTAGAGGGAAGTACATTTTGCAAGAGCCTTCTTTTTCTCACCCTCCACGGCAATGTAGCGGGTAATCTGTGTATTCTTCCAGCTGGGAGCATAGGAAGCCGTCTCTACGATTTTCCGGATCAGTTCATGGGATACCGGCTGCTCGGTAAAACTGCGGATGCTCCTGCGCCCGATGATGCACTCATTAGCTGTCATACTATAACCTCCATATATTTTTGATAGAAAAGCGGGTTTACCCGCTTTTCTATGATACCACGATGGGACAAGAGTTTCAATGGGTTTTCAAAGTTTCCTTGTATTTCTGTCTCCATAAAGGGTCCTTTGCCGAATGGATGCATCCAGCTCTACCATCCTACCATTCTTGTCATAAGAGGTCAACAGAGTTGAATTCCTGGCAGGCGTCTTTCTTCCGTTGTCTGTCAATATCCTGATGACCTGCTCCATATCGCCGTTTTGCAGATGCTTTTGGATTTCACGTTCAGAATTTTCCTCATCTGTGGGGGAGCTGGCCTTCGCGGTGTCCGTAAAGCCTGTCGCTTCTATGATCTCTGTGACACTAATAGCGCCCGCAGCTTCAGGGGGTTCCGTATCTCCCGTAATCTCGACAGAGTCTATATTTTCCGGCGTATCCTTTACGGCATCTTCCGGAATCGGATTGTTCCAGATTTTACTGAAAATATCTTTGATTGCCGTAATTGCTGCAGTGAGAAATGTTCGTATTGTGTTAAGCAAAGACGTGGTTTCGGATAGGGGTCTTATACACAGATGACGGTGCCGACGTTCTTACGCGGGTAGAGGGGGGTGGGCG
>JAIDME010000334.1 GCA_029050705.1 Acetatifactor sp. | reverse complement strand
GCTCGTTGATCAGAGCTTCTATTTCAAGTCCGATCAGCTTATACAGCCGCATGTCCAGAATAGCATTTGCCTGTTTATCCGTGAACATAAGCTGCGTCGCCATGATCTTGGATTCCTTGGACTTGAATTTGATGCCATCAATGTTTCCCTCCGTCAGACACGCCTTTGCCATGGCGCGGTCCTTGGAACCCCGAAGGATCTCAATGATCAGGTCAATGACGTTGCAGGCCTTGATCAGACCCTCCTGCACTTCCTTCTTCTCCAACTCATGAGCAAGGAGGTTAGTGTATTTTCTGGTTGCGACCTGAAACTGGAAGTCCACATTCGCCTTCAGAACTTCCTTCAGTCCCATGGTCTCCGGTCTTCCGTTGCAGATAGCAAGCATATTTACGCCGAAGGTATCCTCCAGACGAGTCTTTTTATACAGGAGGTTCACAAAGTTCTCCGGGTCGGCATCCTTGCGCAATTCAATGACAATGCGGATGCCCTCCTTGGAGGACTGATTGGAAATGTCCACAATATCCAGAGTCTTCTTCGTCTCGGAAAGAGCGGCCACATCCTGAAGGAACTTGGAAATATTCATGCCGATCATGGGATAAGGAATTTCCGTGATCACGACATTTGTCTTTCCGCCCTTTACCTTTTCGAACTCAACCTTGCCCCGAACCTTGATCTTGCCGACACCTGTCTCATAGATTTCAAGAAGCTCGTCCTTGTTGGTGACGATTCCGCCGGTGGGAAAATCCGGCCCCTTGATATAGCGCATCAATTCCCGGGTGCTGATATTCTCGTCCAGCATATATGCCTTTGTGGCATCAATAACTTCCGCCAGATTGTGAGGCGGCGTGCTGGTGGTCATGCCGACGGCAATTCCCTCCGAGCCGTTTACGAGGAAATTGGGTATTTTCGCAGGAAGAACCATAGGCTCCTTTTCGGTCTCATCAAAATTGGGCATGAAGTCCACGACATCCTTGTCCAAATCTGCAAGAAAAGCCTCCTGGGTCACCTTCTGCAGTCTGGCTTCTGTATAACGCATAGCCGCGGCACCATCTCCCTCAATGTTGCCGAAGTTGCCGTGTCCGTCAATCAGAGGCATACCCTTCTTGAAATCCTGGCTCATAACCACAAGTGCGTCATAGATGGAACTGTCACCGTGGGGATGGTATTTACCCATTGTATCTCCCACGATTCTTGCGCTCTTCCTGTATGGCCTGTCATAACGAATGCCCAGTTCATACATATCATAGAGTGTGCGGCGCTGAACAGGCTTTAAGCCATCCCGCACATCCGGCAGCGCCCGGGCAATGATAACGCTCATGGCATAGTCGATAAAGGATTTCTGCATCTCCTCAGAGTATTCTGTTTTGATGATCCTGCTGTTGTCTTCCATTGTATTATCTCAATAACCTTTCCTGAAATTTCACCTCAAGAATCCCTGTTTAAGCGTTATAGTCCAGTTCCGCATCCGTTGCGTGGTCATAAATAAAAGCCTTGCGGGGAGGAACCTCTGTTCCCATGAGCAGCTCCGTAATCTCGGAAGCCAGACGGGCATCCTCTATCTCTACCAGTTTCATGCGGCGAGTCTCAGGGTTCAGTGTAGTCTCCCACAGCTGATCTGCATCCATCTCGCCCAGTCCCTTGTACCGCTGCAGGGTGAATGGTCCCTTGTGGGTTTTTCTGTATTTTTCAAGAGCCTTGTCGTCATAAAGATATTCTTCCGCTCCTTTGGACGGCATCGCTTTATAAAGGGGAGGCATGGCAATGTACACATGTCCCTCGAAGATCAGCTGAGGCATAAAACGATAAAACAAGGTCAGAAGAAGGTTTGAAATATGGGCGCCATCCACATCAGCATCCGCCATAATAATAATTTTGTCATAGCGCAGCTTCGAAATATCAAAATCATTGCCATACCCTTCGGAAAAACCGCAGCCAAAGGCATTTATCATAGTCTTGATCTCAGCGTTTGCCAGAACCTTGTCAATACTTGCCTTCTCCACGTTCAATATCTTACCGCGAATGGGCAGGATTGCCTGGTACATTCTGTTCCGGGCCATTTTTGCACTGCCTCCGGCGGAATCTCCCTCAACAATAAATATTTCGCATTGGGAGGCATCCCTGGACTCACAGTTTGCAAGCTTGCCGTTGGAGTCAAAGGAAAACTTCTGCTTTGTCAGCATATTAGTCTTGGCGCGCTCCTCCGTCTTGCGTATCTTTGCAGCCTTTTCCGCACAGGAAATTATACTTTTTAAAGTTTCCAGATTTCTGTCAAAAAAGCGCGTAATCTCATCGCCCGTCACCTTGCTGACTACCTTTGCTGCATCCTGGTTGTCCAGTTTTGTCTTAGTCTGTCCCTCGAATCTCGGGTCAGGATGCTTGATAGAGATTACGGCTGTCATACCGTTCCGCACATCTGCGCCGGTAAAGTTCACATCCTTCTCCTTCAATATCCCAAGTTCCCTGGCGTAGTTGTTGATGACATTGGTGAACATAGTCTTAAAGCCGGTGAGGTGGGTGCCGCCCTCGGAGTTGTAAATGTTATTGCAGAAGCCCAGCACATTCTCATGGAATTCATTGATATACTGAAAAGCAACCTCTACGGAGATACCCTCGCTTTCACCCTGAAAATAGATGACATCATGAACGGATTCATGATTTTTGTTCATATCCTTGATAAAACCGGTGATGCCTTCCGGTTCATGAAAAGTGATATGCTCCGGCTCCTGGCCCCGCAGGTCATGGAACACGATCGTCAGATCGGGATTCAGGTACGCCGTCTCATGAAGGCGGCTCTTAACCTCATCCTCCTTAAACCGGGTTTTGTCAAAGATTGTGTCATCGGGAAGGAAATTAATAGTAGTTCCGGACTCTCTGGTCTTCCCTTTGACAGGAAGAAGCCCGTTGACCAGTTCAGTCACCGGGTTGCCTCTCTCATACTTATCCTCATAAATGCATCCATCTGTCTTGACCGTTACAGTCAACCTTGTAGACAACGCATTGACCACCGAGGAACCCACTCCATGCAGACCTCCGCTGGTCTTGTAAGCTGAATTATCAAATTTACCTCCGGCATGCAGGGTGGTGAATACCAAACGTTCCGCACTGATGCCCTTTTCGTGCATGCCTACGGGAATACCCCTTCCGTTGTCCTCCACCGTTGCGGAGCCGTCCGCCTCCAGGGTCACTGTGATAGTATCACAAAATCCCGCCAGATGCTCATCCACGGAGTTGTCAACAATCTCGTAGATCAAGTGGTTCAGACCCTTCGTGGAAACGCTGCCGATATACATACCGGGGCGTTTTCTCACCGCTTCCAGTCCCTCCAGCACTGTAATGCTGGAAGCGCCATAATTGCTTGTCTTTGCCATCTGAAAGCACTCCTTATTTCAATATCCTGTTTTAAACTAAAAGCTCGCAAACTTGCGCTGACGCGCTTTCTGTCCGATTTCATCGGACCTTTGCTCGTTAATAGGCGTAGGAAAAACAAATGTCTGCTTCCAAGTGACGGTACGTCACTTTTCGCTTTGTTTTTCTTCTACGCCTATTATATCATAGATTTTGTGTTTTGTAAAAGGAAAACTACAAGATACAGTAAAAATGTTACAGATTCGTTACAATTCAGTCCAAACTGTGTTTACACTAACTTTTTGGAGCAGGTCACTGCCAGCGCACCGGGGCCTATGTGGCAGGCAACGCTCAGTGAAAGAGGATCCATATGGATATCAAAGCCCGGGAATGCCTCCCGCACTTCCTCGCGAAATGCCTCGCCCGCCTCCCTGTCATAGGTATAAGCCATGGAAATCCAATGCTTTTGCGGGTCGGGCGCACCGCCGAAACGGTTCTCCATATCGTTTCTGACCGCGTTGATCATGGTATTTTTCCCCTGGCTTACGGTTCTCGCCTTGGAGAATGCATCCAGCTTTTCTCCCTGAATCTGCAGCACCGGCTTCAGCTTCAGCATAGTGCCGATGGCCGCAGCAGCCGGGGTAATCCTGCCACCCTTTTTCAGGTAGTACAGGGTATCCAGCATGATATAAATGCTGCTGTTAAACCGGTCTGCCTCCAACGCCTCCTTAATTTTCTTTGCATTCATTCCCTTTGACGCAAGAAGCTTTGCATCAAGGCAGGACTGGCGCTGTGTCACGGATATTCTCTGATTGTTTACCACCTGAACCCGCCCGTCATAGTCCTCTGCAAGCATCATGGCGCTCTGACAGGATCCGGAAAGCCCGCTGCTCATGGGAATATGCACAATCTCATCATAATCCTCCAGAAGATCATCCCACAGCTTCATAACAGATTCAGGGGAAGGCTGACTGGTACAAATATCTGCGCCGGAGGCCAGCTTCTCATAAAACTGTTCCTGAGTAAGATCAATATCTTCATAAAAAGTCTGATCATTGATCATGAAGGGCATAGGCAGAACAGATATTCCAAGATCTTTTGATGCGGCCTGAGTAATGCCGCTGTTACTGTCGGTGACGATTGCAATAGTAGACATAATTTTTTCCTCGCTTTATCTTGCTTTCTCCTCAGCAATCATAATCTTGTAACAAAGTATAACACAAGTTTTATTTTCCGACTACTTCTTTTGCAAATTTTTTATTGCCCTTGTCATAAACTGCAGTTCTGTAATATCATCCATTTGACATTCGATGTATCCGTTAATCAGAAAACCACATTCAATTAAGCCACCTAAATACTCTTCCATTGTATGTCCATACTCGATCCAGTCTGAGTTATCATAATCTCCGGAGAAAAAGGGCATTTTATGTACTGCCTTGTAGTATCCGCCGTTTTCATCATCAATATAATCACATACGTAATTGATCGGACTGGGAGCCATCATGATAAAGACACCCCCATCACTCAGCACACGATAGCATTCTCTGAATACAACACTCAGTTTCGGAATGTACATTAATGACGGCGGGTTTATAATAAAATCAAAATAGCAGTCGTTAAACATTGACAGATCGCACATATTACCTTTTACTATTTCAATTTGCAGGTTTTCATTCTTTGCAATTTCTCTATCCTTATCCAACATTTTATTTGAAATGTCAATAACCGTAACTTCTGCGCCTGCACATGCAAGCAACGGTGCCTGTAAACCGCCACCGCCTGCTAAACACAGAACCTTTTTCCCTTTGATATTTTTTAACCATTCTTCCGGAATATCTCTGTCAAAAAACTGTAATCTCAGTTTTCCCGCTCTTGCAGCCTGAAGCTGCTCTTTGGAGGCACACGCAGTCCAATCCACACTATTCGCAACAAGGTTGTCTATATTTTTTTCTACTTGTTCATAAATATTTTTCATCTTAGTATCACTACCTCTTTCTTCTCTTCTCTTCAATTTCATATTTATTACTTATTTACCGTTAGATACTCCGAAAGTCAACTTTAGACGCAGATACATCCGTCAAATGCCGCCGCAGTTTCTGATTTATCGGCAGTTGCAGCTCCGGGTCCGTCTGCAGCAGCTTGTCGATAGCATCTGATGCCTGCTTCAGGACTGCAGCGTCCGTGTAAATGTCACCCATGCGAAAAGCAAATTCACCGCTTTGACGGATGCCGAACATATCCCCCGGCCCCCTCAGCTTTAGATCCTCGGAAGCGATAAAGAAGCCGTCATTGGATTTATTCAGAATTTGAAGCCGTTCAAGGGTTTCCTCCTTCTCCTGAGCGCTGACAAAAATGCAGTAGCTCTGATACTCGCCGCGTCCCACGCGGCCCCTCAGCTGGTGAAGCTGGGCAAGGCCGAAGCGCTCAGCATTCTCTACCATCATGACCGTCGCATTGGGAACATTGATACCCACCTCGATCACCGTGGTAGACACAAGGACATCAATAGTGTGCGCCCCAAACTCCTCCATAATACGGTTTTTGTCCGCCGGACGCATCCTGCCGTGCAGATAGGAAATATTAATCTGCGGAGGCAGAGCGCTTTTCAGCTTCTCCGCGTAATCTACCACATTTTCCAAATCCTCTATCTCCCCTTCTTCCACCTGAGGACAGATGACATACACCTGGCGTCCTTCGCCCACCTGGTTTGCAATAAACTGATATGCCTTAGGGCGGTAAGATGTATTTACTACACAGTTCTTGATGGGCAAACGGTTTGCAGGAAGCTCATCAATCACGGAAATATGCAGGTCTCCGTAGAGGATGATTGCAAGGGTTCGTGGAATAGGCGTTGCACTCATGACAAGAATGTGAGGACTTTCCCCCTTTTCCGCAAGAGACTCCCTCTGACGAACTCCGAAGCGGTGCTGTTCATCCGTCACTACCAGGGCCAGGGCCCTGTAAACTACTTTGGTCTGAATCAGAGCATGGGTGCCGATGATCAGGTTTGCTTCCCCTGAAGCAATTTTTTCATATACCTCTCTTTTTTCCCCGGCTGTCATAGAACCCACCAACAGAACAGGCCGAAAAGCAACACCGTACCTTTCAACGTATCCGCAGATAGTCTCGTAGTGCTGCATGGCCAGGACCTCCGTAGGCGCCATGAGAGCACCCTGATATCCGTTTGCGGCAGTCATCAACAGGGAAAGCACCGCCAGAATCGTCTTTCCCGAGCCGACATCTCCCTGAATCAGCCGGTTCATGCAGTAGTTTCCACCCAGGTCATCCCGAATCTCCTGCCACACTTTTTTCTGGGCCCTGGTGAGGGGAAAGGGAAGCTGTTCCAGAAAACGCACCGTATCCGCTGTTTCAAACATCCGATAGCGGTTTTCCAGACCGTCGCTGAAGCGCTTATTCTGACGAAGCAGAAACAAAAAGGAGAAAAACTCATCGAAGACCAGACGTTTTCTGGCCTTCGCAAGGGAATCTCTGTCCGGAGGAAAATGAATTGTTTCAGTTGCCCACCTTTCTCCCGCAAGCTCATACTCTGTCAAAATCTCTTCCGGGTAATACTCTTCCTCAAAAATGTAATTTGTTAATGCCTGCTGCACCGTCTTTCGAAAGGTTTTATCAGTGAGTCCCTTTGTCAGAGAATACTTTGGTATCAGACAGTTAGTCTGCTTCCGGTAATCTTCCAGAGAGAAAATCCTCGGCTGCTCCATGACACGGGAGCTTCCCCTGCTCTGGACGTTTCCGCGAAACACATAAAATCCGCCCGGCTTAAGCACTTTTTTTAAAAAAGGCATATTATAAAAGGTCAGTCCCATCATCCCTGTTTCGTCAGAAATATTGACATTCAGTATGGTGAGCTTCCTCACCTTTTTTTCATTTGGGATGCCTGAGACCGCCGCGTAGACGGCACAGACCTCCCCCGGTACAGCTCCGGCGATTTTGACAGGCTCCCCGAATATCTCATAATCCCGCGGATAGCTTCTAAGCAGCTCTCCCACCGTCAGGATGTTCAGCTTTTGAAACAGCTTCTGCGTTTTCTCACCCACACCTTTCACATTAATAACAGGAGTGTCCTGGTTCATTCCGTCCTCACCTCTCTCATAATCATTCTTTGTGTAAAGCCTGCTTATACGCGCAAAAAACACCCGCCCATTATGATTAAATGGACAGGTGCTTCCGGTAAACTTATTCCACAGACATTATATAATAGTAAATTGGCTGCCCGCCGTACTGAAGTTCCACATCGCAGGAGTTGTTTGCCTCTTCCACCAGAGCGCGGAAAGCCTCTGCCTCCTTCTGTGTCACATCGCTCCCATAGTAAATGCTGATCAGCTCAGAGTCCTCTGTCACCATCTCAGCAACGGCTGCCTTTGCCACCTCGTTTATGGAGGTGCCCACAGAAAGAATGCCCTCATCGCCAATGCCCATGTAATCACCCTTTTTAATTTCCTTGTCATCGATTACGGCATCATGGACAGCGTAGGTTACCTGGCCGGTGCTTACATTGGCAAGCTCTTTTATCATATTTTCCTCATTCTCGTCCGCCGACAGCTCAGGCATAAAATTGATGATTGCCGTAATGCCCTGGGGGATGGTCTTGGAGGGAATGACAAGC
>JAIDME010000333.1 GCA_029050705.1 Acetatifactor sp. | reverse complement strand
TCCCTGTATCATGCGCTGCTCCATCAGTTCCATATGCTCCTCCACCTGGCGGTGGCCCTGCATGGCCTCCTCCGTCATCAGAATACGCTTCAGCCTTGCGTCCCTGTCCAGGGCTTTCCTCACGATCAGCCCGTTTTTCTCCATGACCTGAAGTGTGTTGGTAGCCGTTGCTCTGGAGATGCGGAATTCTTTTTCTATATCCCTTTGGTACACCGGCTGCTCCTGATGATGATAAAGATACCCCAGAATGCCGCCCTGAAGCTGTGACTGGGGTGCCTTTGCAGAACAGGGTACAGTGTTGCGGATGATCGTCTTGATCTGATTTTGTAAGACCCGCAGAGTAAACGCAAGTCTCCTGGGTTTCTGTTCCATATATCACCCCTTTTTCCGCGCAAAAGCGCTGACTTCCTTATGTGCTCATAAGCAGACCCGAAACGCCTGACGTTGCTCGTCAGATACACCAGACAGCTTATATGCAAAAAATGTTAGTGCCCTAACTTTTATTGTTAGCACACTAACATTATCACCGTTGGAATCATTTGTCAAGCTTATATTTCTCAACCTGTCTGGAGGTTATATTATTCACAGCCACTTTTGGTTTCAGCCGGCAGATGACCGTTGTTCCTGAGCGGACTGTAAAAAACGTTGGTACTTAGGCACTGTACCATGGTGCCTTATGTACCATTACGTTTTTTCTCAAGCGAAAGCGCGTCCGCACAGGAATGACGGTCAGCTGATGGCGTGACTTAGCGGAACGGTGAACAGCAACCGGGCGGTGCCGCTAGTTCCAAATTGGCTCGAAGCAGATGTTCAGATCCACATTAGTACCAATGCCCTGTATCTTTCCTTTGTCGGAATATTGCCATATCTTATATTCGTAGGGGTAAAACATCTGGTCGCTGTAGGAGGCATACCACTTGTCATAGTCCTCCAGCTCTGCAACATCTATCATCAGCGCCCCCATCTGGGTATTGTGATAAATCATAGGCTTATATCCCGCATTTTCTATGGTCTGGCAGAAAAGCAGAGTCAGGTGCGTCCTCTCCTCTACGGAAATCTTATTCATACGGCCGTCCTCCGCACTGGTCCTCTCCACATCATACACCACCGGGCAGTCAAGCTCATAAGGCGCAATCTTCTCCAGAACCAGGTTCGCCTCGGCCAGAACCTCATCATCATTGATCGCCTGGCTGAATATATAGACACCCACTTTGATCCCCGCAGCTTTTGCCCCCTGAATGTTAGCTTCATACTGGGTGTCTTCCATGAGGTTCCCTTCTTTGCCGTACCCCCGATATCCCAGGCGGATGATTGCAAACTCCACCCCGTCCTGGGCCACCAGGTTCCAGTCAATCTTCCCCTGATGGCTGGACACGTCGATTCCCTTGTGGGAGGTCACCTGGCCATCCGTAAGGTACTGATACTCGCCGTTCTCCAGTATCTGCAGATTTGCCACATCCAGCTGGTTCAGCTTCAGATCCCTGTTGATGGGCACAAAATGAAATCTGCCATCGCTGACCACCACAATATCATCGGGATAATAGGGGCGCAGTGTCTCCACGGTGGTAGTACCCGAAGAAAGCGACTCCTTAATACCGTTCAGAACCCGTTCTGCCTCATCATTCTGTGCAGAAGCCACAGCTTCCGCTATCCTCTGATCCAAATCTGCCTGAGAGTAAACCACCGAACCGGAGAGTACATCGACTGTGTCTCCCGTTCCCGCTTCGGACTCCTTCTGCTCCCCGGATTCCTTTCGGTCCCCGGATTCCGCCGGGTTGCCGGTATCTTCCCTGTCCGACAGTTTTTCGTACAGCGTCATGCCGCCATACATGACCGCCACAAGGAGCACCATAC
>JAIDME010000332.1 GCA_029050705.1 Acetatifactor sp. | reverse complement strand
GTTTAACGATTCCGGCTGCTGCCAAATGAACAGTCATCATCTTCATGGAGGAGAGTATACGGAGACGGTTGATTTTCGATTCAAGGGTTTTTATATGTACGGACATCTGGCGCATAACTGGGGACAACTGTACAAAAAAGCCTTTTTGGATGCCCATGATTTAAAATGCTGTGCATACCCCTTTACTCAGGACAAGGCTCACAACATGGACTGTTATGTGTATCATCCACGGTATGCATTTATAGAGGAAAGCATCTATCTGTACCGTGTCAATACAGAGTCTGTGACCTTTCGCTATAAAGAGAACCTGATGCCTGTCTGGGTAGCGATAGCGGCTGATTTTAAGGAATTTCTGCGGTGCCGGGGCATTGAGGGGGATTATGGTGACTGGACTGCCCTGCACTTCTTTTTCGGCAGCTTTTTCCTGGTAAAGCAGGAACTGCAGTTTAAAAAGCACGGTGTACGGGAGGGTATCCGTGTAATGAAAAAATATGGGAAGGAGCCGCTTGTCAGGGAGGCTATGGCAGACCTGGCCGGTGGGAAATATATAAGGGAGATTTCCGTTTTCTCATGGCGGTTTTTGATTCGGGCAGCGTCGATGATCTTCCATATTCGGGCCTATGGTCTCTTTGTATGGGGAATTGCACTGCTGAGAAAGCTGGACGTGGACGGAATGATTACAGAATCCCGTAATAAGAAGGAGAAGTGATGAGTACAAAGCTGAGCAAAGAACAGAGATTTTTGTGCCTGCTTCTCTGTCAGACACTGACCGGAGGGTATTCCCGGGAAACTGCGGAACTGTGTCATCAGGCAGATGTGAAAGAGGTAATCCGGATGGCGCAACAGCACAAGGTGCTTCCGCTGTTGTATGGGGTGTTGTGTGAGGACTGGCAGGGCGAGGCTCCGGATGCCGCAGATTTAAAGTGGGTAGAGAGTATTTCGCGCACTACAGTCAGACAGAGTTACCGCCTGCTGTTTCTGACTCAATATCTGGTGAGAATACTGGAGGATGCGGGTGTGCCCGTCCTGGTGCTGAAAGGAAGCGGAGTGGCAGAACTGTATCCGGTTCCTGAACTGAGGAAATCGGGAGATGTGGATGTGCTGATTCCCGGGGACAGGCTGGAGGATGCCACAAGGATTCTGACAGGAAAGGGATTTTATATCAAGGAAAGCCAGCATGCCAATCATCATCTGGTATTCGGTTCGGAGGATGGCATAGACCTGGAATTGCACACTATGCTGGCGGAGCCTTTTCGGGATAGCGGAATCAATCGGTGTATGGAGCGGCTGCTGACCGTCTGCTTCGAAAAAAAAGAATACAAAGAATGTATGGGAGTCAGCCTTCCCGTGCTTTCAGAGTCTCATCAGGCGCTGCAGCTGCTGCTCCATATGCTGCAGCACTTCCTGCGCGCCGGTTTCGGACTGAAGCTGCTTTGCGACTGGGTGGTATTCTGGAACAGGGATGAGGTGCAGAAAATTGTCCCCGGATTTCTGGAGCTTGCAGATGAATGCAATGTCAAAAAGTTTTCTGAGACGATAACTATGGTATGCAAGGAGTTTCTGGGTCTCAGAAATGACCTGGTCATGGGCGGCAGCCGTGACAGAAGGCTGGCGGAGGATTTCCTGCAGGATGTATTTGCCGGGGAGGAGTTCGGAAAGGCGGACAAGGATCGCATGGTCATTGTGCAGGAGAACAGCCTGTCTGCTTACGTCAAGGAGTTCCACTACCAGATGAAGATGAACCATCCCAAGGCATCACGACATATTATCTTGTGGCCGGCATTGTGGGTGATTACGCTGGTAGTGTTTCTCAGGAATAACCGGAAACTGAAACGCGGCAAGGTGAAGGATATTTTGCGCAGTGCAGGAAACCGAAGCAGGCTGCTGCAGCAAATGGGACTGGATAAATAATTTTTATAGACGAAAAGGCAGAAAAGCGGTATAGTAAAATAAATTACGGTATTATGATAAAGAGGGAAAAACGATGAGACATCTTGAATGGAATGACAGGTATAAGATCAACGTTGAATCAATTGACAAAGATCATCAGATGCTTTTTGCAACCATGAATAAATTGATTAAGATCAGTGAAAGCGAGGATAAGAGTGAATGGGCCTGTCGTGAGGGCGTAAAATATTTAAAGAATCATACCATGGAGCACTTTGAGCATGAAGAAAAATACATGCAGGACAATCAATATGAAGAGTATGAGATACATAAGCGTCTGCATGATGACTTTCGTTACAAAACGCTTCCGGCTTTGGAAGAAGAACTGGAGAGGACATGTTATTCGGAAGATTCCGTCCGGCATTTTCTGGGGGTTTGTATCGGATGGGTGGTTGCTCATACCCTGACGGAAGATCAGGTATTGGTGAAAAGAACGCCTCTTAGCAGACGTGTGAAGCTTCTGCCCGGAAAAGAGGTGGATGCGCTTCAGGCGGTGATCATACAGCTGACTAGGGAGATGCTGGGCTTAAAAGCAAAACTGATCGGCGAGCAGTATGCCGGAGAAAATTTCGGGAAAATGATCTGCTGCCATTTTAGTTACAGGGGAGATAAGAAGACCAGGTGGGATGTTACACTTATTCTGGAAGAATGTCTTGTGCTAAAGATTGTGGGCAGGATATTAAATGTGGAATATAAGAAAGTAGACGATATGGTGATCAATGTTATCCGCTATGTGGCGCGCCAGTTTCTGGAACAGGTCAGGGAGAGTTTTCCGGCAATAGATCTTCTGAAACTGGAGAAGGAGTGTCTGCTGACTCACGAGCAGATTGTAAAATCCTTCGAGCGGGAGGAAAAACTCTGCAGTCTGTTGTTTGACACGGGGGAAGGTTACCTTGTGTTCTGCGTAGCGTCAAACGGTACGATCAACAGCAAGATTTCGCCTGCTATCGACGCGCAGCATGCAATGGGTATCATTCAGGATTATCTGGTCAGAGAAAAAGAAGAGCAGGAAAACGCAAAGCGGAAAATCCTTGTAGTCGACGATTCCGATTTTTTGCGTGCCAGTATCACCAAGCTGCTTGCCGATGACTATGAAGTGATAGAAGCCAGCTCCAGTATATCGGCAATTAAGAAGATAGCGTTGAACCGGCCGGATTTGGTATTGCTGGATTACGAAATGCCCATCTGTGACGGAAAGCAGGCTCTTGAGATGATCCGCTCGGAGACGGATATGGCGAATACGCCGGTATTCTTCCTGACAGGCAGAGGGGACAGGGAAAGCGTCAAAAATGTTGCGGCTTTAAAGCCGGACGGATATCTGTTAAAGACAATGCCGGAGGAAGTTATTAAGGCAAGCATTGATGGCTTTTTTGAAAAAAGAAGTAAGTCGGTATAGGAACACATAAAAGCATATCCTGCTGTCAGAATGATTTGTCTTATACAAAGAGGTTAACGAAATGAATGAGATATTAATCAATAAATATAGACAGCAGCTTATGGGGCTGGCAGCTATTGGAGTCATATTAGTTCATTCAAATGGAGTGGTTGCATGGCCTTCTATAATATCGTTTGCTTTTGGGTGTGGGGGAATAGGAGTATACATGTTTGTATTCCTTTCTGCTATAGGATTATATTTGTCTTTAAAACAGGAGAAGAAAAGTAAAAAGAAAGAATTTTACATGCATCGCTTTACCAGAGTATTACTTCCTTACCTATGTATATCAGTTACATGGTATGGGGTGAAATATCTTATCATTGAACAGAACTTTGTCGGTTTCTTATGGGAAACGAGTTTACTATCTTATTGGTTTGAGCATAAAGGAGCATGGTTTGTTGCTATGCTGATTCCGGTTTATTTGATTTTTCCCTGGTTCTATGATTGGGTTGAAACTGAAGATCGAAATAAAAAAATCTTTAGCTCCCTGATAATACTCGTTATAACTACTTTTGTTGTAGCCTTTGGATTTCCGGTACTATTTCATCATATTTCACAAGTGCTTTGCAGTTATATCATATACTTGGCGGGATATTATGAGGCGGAGAAAGTGTATAATAAAGAATTTAACGGAATGAGGTTATCCATTTTAAGCGCTGTACTTTTTGTGATTAGAACTATTACACCGCTGAGGCATATTGCTTTTATTTCCGATATTACATGGGCTATGTTTGGAATTACGATACTTATTACAGCTGCATGGCTGCTTGATAAGATGGATTGTAAACCAATTAACATTATTTTGTCTTTTTTTGGAAAGTATTCACTTGAAATGTATCTTTGGAATATCTTTTTGATTCAGATTATTCAATATTTTAAGATTACCGAGTCGCTGGGGGTGTTAGGAAAAATGTCCGGGTATGCAGCGTATGGGATTGTTGTGTGTTGCGGTGTCGCATTAAGTGTGGTTTACGGGAAATTTGCCGGAAAGCTTTCTAAAAAGATTTGTGTGGCCTGAGGGCGTGATCTTGTTATATACGGAAAATAGTAAAATTGAAATCAGCGGATATGCATTTGATGTTGGCAAGTTAAAATTTTATTTATTTCAGGAAAGTCACTTGTTTTTTTTATTACGATATGTTAATATATTTTTAACATTATAGGTTTCGGCAGAGTGAAAACAGATTTAAAACAATAGAAAAGAGAAAGGGGGAGATAAAGTTGACAAATTATGAAAAGCCGGTAGTACTGGCAAATGAGGATGTAGCGGAAGGCGTGTATGCAGCAAGCGGCAGCAATGTTGCGGGAAACGGTCCTAAGTGTGACAGCATTTATATGAATGGGGTATGGCAGGGACAGGATACTACACCTTGGGGTGACACGGTTCCGGGATATAAGAAGCAGTTCGGATGTCTCGGATGTCCTGCACATACGGCAAATGGCTGTGGTTTACAGACTCATTATATTGAGTCCGGTCAGGCATCTTCTTATGATGTTGACAACGGAAACAGAATGCCATCCTGGGAAAGAAAAGGCTATGGACCAGATGATCCTGTTACGGATTTTAACATGTAATACATGAAGCAGTGTAAAGAAGGGAGAGGGGAAATATGATGAATTACGAAAAACCGGTAGTACTGGCAAATGAGGATGTTGCGGAAGGTGTATATGCGGCAAGTGGTGCTGGCGGCAATGGTTGTTATACTGTGTCGGCATATATAACACAAACACCTGAAACAGGGCGTGAGACTTATTGCGTTCATATGGATGCAGTGCATGCGGCTGTGCATCACTCAACACAACAGGTGGTTAACTTATCATTTAACCAGAGTGTCGATTTCGAGTGGTGTAATGCGGCAAATTGTTCCTGTTCGGGAAGCGGCTCGTCTACGCTTACTTTAACATTTAATTACCATGCTAATTTTACTGAGAATCATGGCTTGGGTGATGTATATGTAAAATCAGGTGATGGTTTAGCAGTTACCGGTGCGACATGTACCTATTGTAACATGACATGTGAACAGCATGACGGGCTTAACTGACGTGTAGATAAGTTCTGTTGTCGGTTTGGTTTTGGCATAAATTTATAGACAGATGAGATTATGACATGAGAGGGGAGGTTATGTGTGTACATAGCCTCCTTTTTAACGAAACGGAAAGAGAGGGCAATGGAATGATGCCCCTTATTTATTAAGGAACAGAGTATGAACGAAAGGATAAAGTTTTATATAGAAAGAATTAAATCCGGCAGGCTGCAGGAAATGTGGAGGCAGACAGTCTGGATTTATGAATATGCCCGCCACTATTGGTTTGCTATGATTTTCTATACTCTGCTGGGATTGACGGGAACGGTGGTTTCGCTGTTGTCCAGCTTTGTATCAAGAGATTTGGTGAACATAATTACAGGCTATCAGGCGGGAGAGGTGGTGAAATCCTTTGCTGCCATGATAGGTCTGGGGATTGGAAGTACTGTTGTGAACCAGATTTCAAGTTACGCTTCCTCTTGGATTAGCATGAAGGTAGACTCAGAGATCAAGTCAGACATTTTTTCAAAGATACTGGTGACAGACTGGGAGTCGCTCACACAGTATCATACCGGGGATCTTCTGACCCGTTGGAGCAGCGATGCTTCCAATATTTCCGATGGTGTTTTGAATTTTGTACCGAATCTGATCATCTATCTGTTCCGATTTATCAGCGCGTTTGTGGTGGTTGTTGTAAATGATGTGTCCTTTGCGGTTTTTGCATTTTTAGGTATGCCGGTGAGCCTGTTGTTGTCTAAGACCCTTATGAGACGCATGGTAAACAATAACAAGCGCAGTGCGGCCATGGGTGCAAAGATGTCCGGTTTTAACCAGGAGGCCTTTTCCAATATCCAGACCATCAAGGCCTTTGACCTGATTCCGTTTTATACAAGTAAGCTGAAGCGTCTACAGGCGGACTATATCAGTATGAGGCTGGAGTTTCAGAGGATGTCCATGGGGACATCGCTGCTGTTGACCCTGGTCTCCATGCTGGTATCCTACGGGGCATACGGTTGGGGTATCTACCGGGTGTGGAGCGGAGCTATTGATTACGGCACCATGACTTTATTTTTAAGCCTTTCCGGAACCCTGACAGGAACCCTGCATAATCTGACATCCCTGGTTCCTTCGGTCATCGGTCTGACAACATCGGCGGGGCGGCTGATGGATATTGTTGAAATGCCTCAGGAGGATTACAGCCATGATGAGGAAGCGGCAGAGTTTGGTGAGCGGCACAGGGCTGAGGGGGTGTCTCTTCAGCTGACGGGCGTGAACTATGCTTACCGCGGCGGCGATCCGGTCTTTGCGGGGGCATCCATTGAGGCACATCCGCACGAGATTATCGCACTGGTAGGGCCCTCCGGGGAGGGAAAGACAACCATGTTGAGGCTTCTGCTTTCGTTGATTTTTCCCAAGGAGGGAAGTATCAGTATTTTTGCGGGAGAGGACAGGATGGAGATGAGTCCTTCCACCAGAAAGCTGTTTTCCTATGTGCCGCAGGGAAACACCATGTTTTCGGGCACCATTGCTGAAAATATGCGGAATGTGAAGGAGGATGCCACGGATGAGGAGATTGTGGAAGCCCTGAAGATGGCCTGCGCCTGGGAGTTTGTAAGCAGGCTGGGAGACGGAATCAACGCAAAGGTAGGAGAGAGGGGTGGCGGATTTTCGGAAGGACAGGCCCAGCGGCTCTCCATCGCCAGGTCGCTGATTCGCAAATCACCCGTTTTACTGATGGATGAGGCAACTTCTGCGTTGGATGTTGCTACGGAGAGAAAGGTATTGCAGAATATTCTCAAGGATTCCTACCCCCGCACCTGTATCGTGACCACTCACCGGCCAACGGTCCTAAGCATGTGTAACAGGGTTTATGCAATAAGGGACAAGCAGTGTGTCTGCCTGGGCGAGAGGGAGATTGAGGAGCTGATACAGAATTTTTAAGATATCTTTTTAGGGGAGTGTATAAAGGGGAGTGGACGATATGAAGGAGCGGGCAATATGGAGGAGCGAACGAGAGACAGGGAGAACGGAATTGATATAGAGGCGCTGCTGGGGGAAGGAAAAAGCATTCAGATTTATCCCCAGGGCTACAGCATGTACCCTTTGTTTGTCCCCGGCAGAGATCAGGCAGTCATTGCGCCTGCGGAGACGGGAAGGCTGAAGCGGGGGGATGTAGTGCTCTATCGCCGGGAGGGAAGTATTCTGGTGCTGCACCGCATCTGGAAGCGGAGGGTGGATGGCTTCTATATGGTGGGAGACAATCAAAGTGAAGTGGAGGGTCCCCTGAAGGAGGAACAGATCAAGGGCATTTTATATCAGATAGTACGCAAAGGAAAATGCTTCCGGGTGAGCAATCCGATTTATCGGATGCTGGCAGCTGTCTGGCTCCGGCTTCGGCCTTTCCGGCCGTTTTTGTCAAGAATAGCGGCCGGATTGAAGAGAATGATAAAAAACATTTGTTCGAATAATGGAAAGAGTGGTGACAAGTCGCTTCAATAATGATATAATAACCGCAAAGTGATTCTTATTACATAATAAATTAAAGGGGTATGATGACACATGGCAGCTTCTACCGGCAAAAAGGCATCATCTTCACAAAATAGAAGAAATTCCGGGGGCACAAAATCGGGAGGTCAGAACAGAAAGATAGAAAAAAAAGCGGATAATATGCAAGGGACGGCAGAAGAAGGAGCGTTATTCCATGAGATCGGGCTGATCGCGCTTTTTGTGCTGATGGTTATTTTATTCTGCTGTAATTTCGGTATTATCGGACCTGTGGGAGACGCAGTCAGCGGCTTTCTTTTTGGTGTATTCGGATTTACGGCATATGCGGCACCGGTTCTCCTGTTCCTTGCGGTTGCCTTTCGGTTTGCCAATGAGGGAAATCCGAATGCGGTGAGAAAGATGATAGCGGGGTTCGTACTGTTTCTCATGCTGGGGGCAGTGTGCGATCTGATTGTCAAGGGCTCTGCCGGGATGACAGGCTATAATGTTAAGACAATTTATGAAAACTGCCGTGATGCAAAGAACGGGGGAGGTGTCCTTGGGGGAAGCGTAAGCTTTCTGCTGCAGCATTATCTGGGTACCCTCGGAACAGTATTAGTGGTTTTGCTCTGCTCAGTGATAAGTCTGATCCTGCTGACGGAAAGATCCCTGCTGAAAAGTGTCAGGGAGGGCGGAAGCCGTATGCGGGAGCTTTCCAGAGAGGATGCGGAGCGCCGCAGGGAGATAGCGGAACAACGCAGAGAAGATGCAGAACGCCGCAAGGAAGACGCACGGCTGAGACGTCAGGAACAGGAAGAACAGCGCAGACTGAAAGCTGAGGCAAAGGAGAACGAAAAAATCCTCCGCATGGAGAAAAAGGTTTCCGGTGTTATGCTGAATACCGCATTGACAAAGCCTGAAGAACAAAATCATCGGGATGACATACATGAAATCATGTTCACGGAAGAGCCGGAAGATTTTTCGGAGGAACAACCTCAGCCTCTGGCAGCCGGATTTGATTTTGAAAAGGTTCGTATCAGGAGTATGCACCAGGTGTCCATAAATGATATGGAGCCTGATGAGATGGATGAACCGGAGGAAAATGCGGATGATGCCGCATGGGAGGTGCAAGAACCAAAGGTTCCTGCGTATGACACTGCCTCGCAGCCCATTCGGATTCATAAGGAGGGAATTGAGGAGGAGCCTGTGCGGATGCACACATCATCCGGTCCAGGAACGGTATCCGAGCGCCCGGGAGTGTCTGAGCGCCCCAAAGTGTCCCCGGTCCGATCAGACATTCAGAGGGATATTGTACATGCGGAGAGAAGAGCGCCGAAGGAATATATGTTCCCGCCCTTGTCCCTGC
>JAIDME010000331.1 GCA_029050705.1 Acetatifactor sp. | reverse complement strand
GTCATAGCCCACAAGGCTTGTCCTAAAGTTCTTTTCTTGTTCCTTACCTTTCATTTGCGCCTCCTTTGCCTGAGATTTAACGGGTAAAAAAATAAACATAACCGGTAAAAGCCGCTTGTTTTCAAGCTTTTTTCGGTTATGCTTATTATAACTCAGGCGTCAGCCACCATGCGCTTGATAATGTCCGGTGCCGACTCCAGCATATGCCCCACCACAAAGAAGGTGGCCGGTGCATTATGGGCCTTCAGCGCATCCAGTATGGGTTCCGTGTTACCGTTTTCATAGCCGCAGTCGAAGGTCAGATACAGTACCTTCTCGTCTCCTTCCGCCATGTAATAGGCATTGTACTGTTTCATCTCATCCACAGTAGCATTTCCCGTGGGCTTTTGCCCGCTTCCGCCAAATCCAAGCCCCCAGTTTTCCGCATCTGCCAGCAGGTCCGAGGCCTGTTCCGCAGTTATTCCACTGCCGGTTTCCTGGCCTGTAACCATCTGGTCTGTCACATTTGTCTGCCCCGTTATATTCCGGTCTGCCGCATTTGTCTGCCCTGCCTCCTGCTCTGCCACAGCGTTCTGCCCTGCTGCCTCCTTGGTTTGCACCATGGATTCCGCCGTAACTCTGCCCAGAAAAAACATTGCCACCAGAAACACCGCCGTGGGAATGACCTTTTTCCAATTGATGTGTTCATTATGTATGATTTTATCCAGTTCGTCTTTTACAATAATTGTTCTCATGCAGCCTCACCTTCTTCGCGCAGGATCCGCCGGACAGGCCGATGCCGGGCCTCTGCGCTCAGAGAAACGTTTTTATCATATATATGCATGAAAACCGCCGAACAGACGCCTGGGACGGGCCATGACACTGGCTGTTGCGGCTATTGTGCTGATCACAGCCGGCAGATGCCTACACTCTCTCCATCTGAATACGGAACACAATATTCCGGGTTCCGTACAGCTTTTCAAAGTCTATCTCATAGGATCTTGTGATCATGTCCACACCCACAATCTTCCCTCTCCCGAATACCTTGTGGATGACTACATCTCCCACCTGAAAGTCCGCCTCAGGCAGCATTTCAGGCGTCATGCCGCCCGAGAACTTCTGCTCGTCCCCCACATATTCCATCAGTCTGCCATCTATATCCGCCAGGAAGCAGGAGGGCTGCGCGCTGAAACTCCCTGTCTTGTACATATAACGACTCAGGTAGAGCTCGCGTTTCGCCCGGGTGATCGCCACATAGAAGAGCCGCCTTTCCTCCTCCAGCTCATCCTCATTCTTCAGCCGTCTGCTGGGAAACAGGCCCTCCACCAGTCCACAGACAAAGACCGTATCAAATTCCAGCCCCTTGGCTGTATGGATAGTCATGACCTTCACCATGTCCTCCTCCGTATCGTCATCCTGGGCGGTAAAAAGGGCAAAGTGAGTCAGCAGCTCCTCCAGGGGCAGCTTATCCTGATTTTCCTCCTCCAGACCGGCTATGGTATCCAAAAGCTCCGCCACATTGTCCAGCCTGCTCTGATCCACATCCTGCTCCAGCTCCCTCCTGTAACCTATATCCAGAATCCGATTCGTCAAATCCTTGCAGGAAAATGCCGAATAGACTGTGTGCAGCTTTTTGATCTCCTCGTAATACTGAACCACCTCCCTGCGCCGAATCTCCCCGGATGCAATCATCTCCCCCAATGCCTCCATCAGAGTCAGCCCTCGCTCCGACGCATACCTTTTCAGCCCCTCCACAGACTTCTTGCCAAATCCCCTGCGGGGCCTTTGAATGGTATAGGAAAAATCCAGGTCATTCATGGAATACACCATCCGCAGATAAGCGAGAACCGTCCGAATCTCCTCCGAACCGTAAAACCGGGCGCCATTCAGAATCTTGTAAGGCACCCGCCTGCGGATAAAGGCTTCCTCCAGAGAGCGAGTCTGAGAAGCGGCTCGGACCAGCACGGTGTGATGCGCATATTTCTTTCCGCTCCGTACCGCCTGGAGAATGGTATCCGCTATAAACAGCGATTCCTCCGACTCCTGCTTCAGGCCGGCACAGACCGGTTTCTTTCCCGCCGGATTGTTGGTGAACATTGTCTTCGCAAGACGGTTTTGATTTGCCTTGATGAGTGAATTTGCAACTGCCACAATTTCAGGGGTACTGCGGAAATTTTCGGAGAGGTGATAATCCTTCACATCCTCATGGGCCTGGTCAAAGTCCACCATATAGCCCGCATCGGAACCCCTCCAGCCATAGATGCACTGGTCGTCGTCCCCCACCACCGTCAAATTATGATATTTTCCGGAAAGCAGGGTGAGCAGCTGCTCCTGACTGCCGTTCACGTCCTGATACTCGTCACAGAGAAGATACTGGCATCTGCTCTGCCATTTCTCCAGCGCTTCCGGAAAATGAGTCAGTATATAAAGAGAAAACTGGATAATATCCTCAAAATCCAGGGCATAATTGTCCCGCTGGCGCAGGAGATAATTGTAATAGACCCTGTCAAAATCCTTCTTCGCCTCAGTGATACACTTCAACAAAGGCTCCTTGTCCGCACCGATCATATAGGAAATATACCCCGGATCCTGTTTCATTCCGCCGATTTTCTCCATACAGTCCCGGGCGGTAAAATCCTTCAGGGACAGCCCCTGCTCCTCTGCTATTTCTCTCAGCAGGTTCACCTGATCCTGCTTGTCCAGAATAGTGAAGGTTTTGGGATAGGACAACCGGTAGATCTCCTCCTTCAGCAGAGCATTGCAATACCCGTGAAAGGTTCCGGCGAAACACGTTGCCATATCCCCTATCATCATCTTCAGGCGGCGCTTCATTTCCCCCGCCGCCCTGTTGGTAAACGTCATGGCCACCACAGAGGATGGCTCTACGCCAAGCTCTGTGATCAGGTATGCGATACGGCCGGTCAGGGCAAAGGTCTTGCCGGAGCCCGGCACAGCCCTGACACGGATATTTCCTTCCGTAGCTTCTATGATATTCCGCTGCTCTTCGGTGGGTGTTTTGGATGACATATGCTCTCTCCTTCGGTGTACCGGGATGATTTTCCTGCCTCTCCTCCATTATACGAACATTTGTTCCGAATTGCAAGCTTTGCTATTTATAAAACTCCCGGCTGTATACAATACTGCTGCCGTCCTTGTAAGTCACCCTCAGCCTCCCTGCCTCATCCATTGAAATTTCCTTCCAGAGAGACGGGTTCACCACGCCGCTGTATGAACCTATCAGATAAGTATCCCAGCGAAACAGGAACCATCTGTCCGTATACAGCAGCGTACCGTCCTCCTCCCTTGTCTCCTCCTGTGCATACCGCAGGATGCAGGGATTCTTTTCCCCTTTCACCTTCACTTCCTGCTCCCAGACAAAGTCCATATCCCAAATCTCATTTATCTCAGCCGCCCTGGCCGAATACTCCCCGGATGGATAAATATAGTCCACCAGAACCTTATCTGCGCCGTCTTTCCGGACAGTTATTGTAATCTCCCGCCAGTCTTCTCCTTCCGGCTTGTCATAAATGGATTCCTGATGAAGGTCCTTTAACAGTTCACAGTCCGTTTCTCCCGTCCACTGATAGACAGCTCCAAAATTCTCCCTGCCGCCGTGTACATATTCACTTCTGTATACCTGCAGCTGCCTTTTCTCTTTATCTGCCCGGTAATACTCAAAACAGCCTCCCAGAGCTTCCGTCATCTCCACGTACCGCCCCCCGGATGCACTCCAGAGATAACACTTTTCCACTGTGTCATCACCCAACAGGATATCTGTATAACCATCTCCGTTCAGGTCATCAAAGCTCAGTTCCCTGCCGCCTCCCGGCTCTTTCCCGATTTCCAGCCTGCAAAAAGGCTGCTCCTCACCCTCCTCATATACCGCCAGCTCATACTGATGGGGAGTCTCCCCTTCCTCCACAGGGTGAATAAAAAAGGTATATGGCTTTCCCTGACCGATATCTGTCCGGTACACAGCATATCCCCCCACATCATCACTCTCCCGGAGAACAGCACCTTCATTACAGGTCCAGTAATAACCGTCCAAACCCGTATTCTCCCACATCAGCTCTTCTATTCCTGACGTATCGTTTTCTCCTTCCAGGTTCGTGCAGCGAATCTGGTATACCTCTTCCTGCCATATCCGGGATGTGCCGTAAATTACCAGACTTTCCGCTCCCGGGCACTCTGCCTCCGCAATGAAGGCCTCATCGTCCTGCGCCCATAATATATGACAGGTCCTCATATCCGGACACATCTCCTGCAGCTGTTCCCGCATCTCACGGCCGCTCTCCGTCTCATGCAGACCTTCCAGCCGCCTGAATTCAAAGAATCTTCTTGAAAAAGCATCTCCTTCCTTCCAGCTGCTTCCGCGGCAAGCCTCCTGAAAAGAAATCCCATCCTCCCCTCTCTCCCAGGACAGAAGAAACTGATCCCAACACCGGTCAAATCGGTAATGCATTCCCCTATACCAAAGCACCAGTTGGCCACTGCATCCTACAATCCTGCTGAAAAAATCCTCTGTCTGCTCTCGTCCAAGATTGCGATCCGCAAAAACATCCTCCAGTATTCCCTGCACAAGTTCTTTCCACTCATCCCGATCATGATAAGAATTGGCGCTGATCCTGTATATACCTTCCGGCAGCGCAATAAAAACCTGACGGGCATCGTTGCATTCCAATGATGCCAGAGCAAGCCCTTCGAAAGACAAATCAATCTGTCCCTGTATACGGCCGCCTGCATTATCCCAAATCTTCATACTGTTGTAAATCAGGGCCAGCAAATCTTCCTCCGTCCCCTCAAGCCTGGAAACGCCCATCGGCTTGCTTGTGCTGTAAACGGGCATATCTTCCTGCAGCCTTGTCAGTATTTCATCCTCTGCACCGGTCTCCGCCTTCTCTGTTACATCCGGGTCCCAACTTCCCGACGGCTCCTTTTTCCCCTGTTCCGTCGTCTTGTCTCTCCCCGGCGTTTCCCCCTGTCCTGCCGTCTCACCTCTCCACGTCACATCTCCTGTCAGCCCATCCGCTCTCCCCACACCCAGCAGAAATACTGCCAACAGACAGATCAGCAGGATGCTTAAAACTCTCTTTTTCATCCATGGCCTCCACCACACAGCTTATCCCCGGAAACAACGTGTATCGTTGCTGTTACCGTCTAAGTCAATTCCGCATACAATCAGGGCACAAAGTCAATCTGGTTTGCAAAGTCAGCTACGCTAACAAAGTCAGCTACGCTAACAAAGTCAGCTACGCTGACTTGACTCATCGCCCACCGGAATAAGTCTACCATCTGTCTGCATAATTTTGGCATCAAAAACACTCTCATAAAGCAAAAGTCAATTCAATACCGAAACCGGTATCATAAGGCAATTTATCATCCAGACCGACCTGAACGCACAGCTTTTCCGCATATTTGTGAACAAGATACAGCCCCATCCCCGTAGCCTTCTGACGGTTTGGATGACTGCCCGTAAAGCCTTTGTCAAAAACAAAGGCCGCATCTTCCGGCGGCACTCCCTCGCCGTTGTTATATATGCTGAGATGGACTTTATCCTGGTCCCCGCACATGACAACAGATATTTTTCCTTTGTTTCCGTCTGCGTATTTTACCGCATTGCCCACTATCTGAGACACCATGAACAAAACAATCTTGCGGTCGGACGCGATGGTCAGGGGCTTCAATTCCATAGTGAGTAAAATATGTTTTTCTTCTGTCAGCCCGCGATACTCGTCAAGTACCTCCATGACGCACTCATCCAGCCGGAACTGTGTAAACCGGACATCCGGATGCTCCGCCTGTAAACGGGCATAATACAGTATCCGTTCCACGTCTTCATTTAACTGATGCTGTATATAATCCAACCGCGCATATACATAGGGCGACATTTCGTCCCTGTGATTATTCAGCACCAGAGTCGAGAGAGATAACGGCGTTTTTGCTTCATGCACCCAGGCCTCAATATATTCCCGGTATTCATTCAGCTCTACCGTTTTCTCATTGAGCAGTGACAGATTCGAAAAAATCTGTGTGCAAAGCGTGCACACAGCCTCATCATCATCAAACCGCCGCAAAAGATTCTCCTTCGTCTGTTCATCCGGCATTTCCAAAAAGCGCATCAGGGCCGCCTCATCCTTCCTCTGCCTGACAAACTCTGCCCAAAAGCCGATTCCCAGAACTAGTACCGTAAACAGAGAAAAAAACAGGGACATGTACATTACCGCCTGGGGCCGTATCAGCCATGTGACAAAAATAAAAACCATATCCGTAGTCAAAAGCAGCAGAAACCAGTGCCACGCCCGTTTTATAAACCGCTTCATAAGCGGGCCACCTCTAATATATTTCCCTTTCACCGGATGTTC
>JAIDME010000330.1 GCA_029050705.1 Acetatifactor sp. | reverse complement strand
CTCCCAGAATGCAGGCGGGAAAATACCACAGGTGATAGAAGGTGCCGTCAAATATCAGCATACGCATAACCTCCGTGATTGACAGTCCCCGATAGTGTCCTGCATAGATTCCCAGAGGCAGATACAGCAGGATGGCAGCGCCGTAAAGCAGACACAGCTTTATAAGGCACCGCTTCACTGCGCGTCCTGCGGCAGCTCTCTGCAAGTGGGGGGGGCAGGAATGCCCGGTATTGTCGGAAGTGAAGAGTGCACTCAAAGTAAAGTGACCTGTAACCATAAAAAAGAACGGAACGGCTGCTCTGGCGAGGACTCTGGTAAAGAAAAAATCCGCATCCGCACTGAAGGAGGTCAGAGGTGACGTGTGGATGGCGATGACAAGAAAGGCCGCAATCAAGCGGAACCGGTCAAGTCGGCCGTAATTCTTTTGTGTATTCATATTTCCTCCCATTCTGTGATAATAAAGCCATCGGTGTTATTGCCGGAAACAGTGCATGGAAGATCATCGGGAAACTCCACGGAAAAAACTTCCCGGGCGGAAAGATAGCTGATCCGGATCTTACGTGAGCCGTTTCGAACAGAATACGTATTGCAGCCATAAGGGAACTGCTTGACAAATTCGATATATTCTTCCAATGTCAGGTCGTTTTGTTCCATTATTTCGGCGTGAGGCGTCCCCACATAGCGAAAGTGCCAGGGTTCGTGTCCGATACCTGTTACGCGCTCTTTTCCTGAGGGGTAGCGTAGGATAAAACCGTATTTTGCGGCTTTTTTCCGAAAGGTCTGACAAATGCCGGTATAGGGGAAATCAGGGCGTATGAAATCAATATTTTCCTGTTTCAGACCTAAGTCTATGGCAAGTCCGGTCTGATGCTCGCTGTGGCCGGGAAGTGCTACATATTTCCGGGTAAACGCAGGTCCGTTTTCCAGGAGTGAATCGTCCCAGATGCGCTGCTGCTCCGCAAGGGGGCGGTAGCCGCTGACGGGAACGATAGAGCGCCAGCCGTGGATTTCCTGCATCAACTCATTCAGCAGGGTCGCAGCGCATCTCTGCAGAAGGATTTCAGGTATCCTGTCCCGGACAGGCACCAGAAGGTCCTCAGGCTCTCTCTGAAGACCGTGGTGTTCATTTACCAGTATCAGATTTCCGGTGTATATGCTTTGTTCGGTTAATGTGAGCATTGGGCGTCCTCCAGAATCATGGTCAGAATCTCGGTGAAGCTGTATCCCGCTGCTTTCATCATGCCGGGGTATCGGCTGTGAGCGGTGAAACCGGGGATAGTGTTTACTTCATTGAATACAATTTCGCCTGTTGGCGTCAGGAACAAGTCAACCCTGGCGAAACCGCTGCAGCCCAGGGCGCGGTAAATGCATTTGGCGGCTTCCTTGATTTCGGCGGATTTCTCCGGGCTGATCCTGGCGGGAACATGAATGGCAGAGGTTTTCAGGGTGTATTTTTCCGTGAAATCAAAGAATCCTCCGGAGAGCTGAATTTCATCCACCTCCCCTACGATCAGGTCAGAGCTGCCCAACACGGCGCAGCCTACCTCAAAACCTTCAATGTTCTCCTCTAAAATGACAAGAGTATCATACTGGAGAGCCAGGGAGAGGGCGGGAATAAGCTCGTCAGAAGTATTGACCTTTGTGACACCATAGGAGGAGCCTGCTCTGACGGGTTTCACATAGAGGGGATACCCGATTTCCCGGGCAAAATCTACGGCCTGCGGTGTCTGCGCTTCCACCACCAGCGCTCTCGGGACCCGGATTCCGGCAAGGCCTGCAAGCTTGTGCGCTCTGTCCTTATCCATACACAGGGCAGAAGCCAGGACACCGCAGCCTGCCAGAGGAATGCCTGCGAGCTCCAGCAATCCCTGGAGAGTGCCGTCCTCACCGTTTCTGCCGTGCAGTACAGGAAATGCGATGTCTATGGGGATACGTTCTGTGCCCGTCTCTCTCAGCAAAAGCAGGCAGCAGTCGCCCCGGCTGGGAGAAAGGGCGGCGGGCGTACAGTCCTCCGCGTTCTGCCAGGTGTCCTCCAGAATTTTTTCTGTGGAACCGGTATAGTAATACCATTTTCCCTCCCGGGTAATGCCAACGGTGACCGGATTGTACCGGTTGGGGTCCAGATTCAGGAGAACGCCGGAAGCGGAGGAGAGGGAGACGCTGTACTCTGAGGAACAGCCGCCAAAGAAAATTAATACATTTTGTTTTTTCATAAGATTTTCCTTTCCTGTCTATGGCACAATAGTCAATGCCGGATGTTGAACCGGACATAAAAAACGTCCTGTCCGATACAAAAAGTGTACCAGAACAGGACAGTTTATCTTTTTAGCTTCTATTTCCGAAGCACTAAGAATTTATGAGGAAAATCTTACGGATTTCATACAACGGCGGACGGTTTCTGATTCGCCGGGTAGTTTTCAGTCCATGGGAAACTTTACTGTGAAGGTAATGGTTTCATTTTCGCTGGCGGCGGAGATTGTGCCCCCGTGAAGCTCCACAATTTCCTTTGAGATGGCCAGTCCGAGGCCTGCGCCGCCGGTGGCGGTAGCCCTGGAGGAATCCAGGCGGAAGAACTGCTCGAAGATGCGGTTCAGCTTGTCGGGCGGAATGGTCCTGCCGTGGTTGCTAACGGTGATGAGTACACAGCGGGCGGCCGTGTCTCCGCCAGGGGCTGCGGTTCCGGCAGCATTATTCATGGCTGCGGAGCGGAAAGAGGTCACGGCAGAGGAATCTGCGGAGGGGCTTCCGGAAGTCCTCATGGACAGCAGTATCTCTGTGCCGGGGTAACTGTAGTTCACGGCATTGCGTATCAGATTGTCAAATACCCGCTCCATCTTGGCAGGATCGCAGAGCAGTTCCACATTCGGAGCGATCTCCGTCCGCCAGCTCAGATCTTTTTCTGTGAGTATAGGGAGAAATTCGTTGGTAATCTGTTCCAGCATGCGGCTCAGATGAACCTGCTCTTTATCCAGAGTCAGTGTGGTCAGATTAAACCTTGTAATGTCAAAAAATTCGTTAATCAGGTCCTCCAGGCGCATAGCCTTATCCAGAGCAATACCAGTATAACGTTCCCGGAATTCCGGGGAGAGATAGGGTTCATCCCGCAGCAGAGTCAGGTATCCGATCACGCTGGTGAGAGGTGTCTTCAGGTCATGGGCAAGATAGACTACCAGGTCATTTTTACGCTGCTCCGCCTCTTTTGCCAGTATGGCGTTGCGCAGGGCCTGTGCCCGCACCAGATTCAGGTTGTTCTGAATGTCTTTCAGGGAAGAGGACAAAGTAATGGTACGGTCAGAAGGAGATACAAGCTGTTCCGCGGCCGCCACAATTTCATCCAGATACCGCAGAGGCCTGCATACAAAGTGCCGGGTCAGGACGATCCAACCTATGACATAGATAAGAATGATCCAAAAAGGAAGTGTTTCCCGGACAATCTGGGCAGTCCAGAAAATAGGGCTGGATTGGTCTCCTGTCAGCCTTCGGTAATAGATGTAGAGAGTAAAGGCCATCAGTATAAGTGCTCCCGTGATCACCACATAAAGGATTAATGCCATGGCATACTGCATCATGATCTGCCGGGAGGTCTGTCTGCTGTATTCGCTTAAAGGTTTATTTTGGCGTAAAGAGAATAGCTTATTCAACGGTGTATCCCACCCCCCAGACTGTTTTGATATATTTCGGCTTTCTCGCGGGCTCCTGCATTTTTTCCCGGATTCTTGCAATGTGTGTCATGACGGTATTGTTGCTGTCCAGATATGCCTCGCCCCAGACGGCGGAAAAAAGCTCCTCGGAGGTGACCACATTTCCCTGGTGCTCACAAAGGTGCCAGAGAATATTGAATTCCAGGGGGGTCAGGGTCAGTTCCCTTCCGTTTAAAGTGCATTTGTGACTGCTCTTTGAAATATGAAGACCGCGAATATCTATCTCCTGTCCGGCAGCAGGTCCTCCCGGTACATTGTAGCGCGTGTAGCGTCGCAGCTGTGTCTTCACCCGTGCGATCAGTTCCAGAGGATTGAAGGGCTTGGTAATATAGTCATCTGCACCCAGGGTAAGTCCGGTGATTTTATCCATATCCTCCACCTTTGCCGTCAACATGATGATGGGGAAAAGGTATTTTTCCCTGATTTTCCGGCAGAGGGCAAAGCCGTCCATATCCGGCAGCATCACATCCAGAATGGCAAGGCTTATTTCCTCCCCGCCCACACAGGCAAGGGCGTCCGTGGCATTATAAAACTTGCAGACCTGATAGCCTTCGTTCTGCAGATAGACCTCTACCAGATCCGCAATTTCCTTTTCGTCGTCAACAATCAGTATTTTTTCGTTCAAGACTCTTGTACCCCTTCGATTATTTTCAATGTATATCTTATCGCCTGCCGGGAAAAAAGTAAATATACCCGCAGAAATTGTAAGAAAATCGTAAGTTTAGATTTTTTTTACACTTTTTCACGGGAAGCGTGATATAATTACCCTATTAACAATGGGGGAATGCCATGAAATTTAAGACAAGACTTCGTGTTACATTTATTACAATCATACTTTTGCCGTTGTTTCTGACGTCAATCGCGTTTTGTGTAATTGGTCTGTATCTGACAAGTGCGCAGAGGGGACTGCCTGCAGCGGAATTGAGCTACGAGAATATGCGGGAGCTGATGGAGACCACGGACAAGGCATTCTTTGTTTTGAAAGAACAGGCTCGGACAGACGTAACCAGGCTGACGGACAGGGAGTATCTGAATCGGATTAACGCAGAGATTGCCAGAAGATCCACCGACATTATTGTGCGAAAAGGTTCCGAGCTTTACTATGCCGGAAATAAGGAGGCGGCGCAGGATATTCTGCCGAGGCTTCCGGACTACGGGGATGCGGACCTCTCGGAAGAATCCGGCATCTACTATGGCGAGTATAATAAATTTGTAAAGCAGATTGATTTTCTCTTTCCGGACGGGGATGAAGGCAGCGTTTTTGTGGTGACCAAGGCCAGTGCGCTGATCTCGAAACAGCTGCTGGTTGACATGTCTGTGGCCATTTTTCTGATTTTGATATTTACCAGTATCATGCTGACCAGGTGGATTCACAGGGGAGTGTTTCATCCTGTCACCGAGTTGAATGTTGCCATGCAGAAGATCAAGGATGGGAATTTCGAATATGCGCTGGAGACGAATATAAAGGGCGAGATCGGAGATCTGTACCATAATTATGAAGATATGCGTCTGAGACTGAAGGAATCTACAGAGGAGAACAGGGAGAGTGAAAAGCAGAACAGAGAGCTTATCAGCAATATCTCCCATGACCTGAAAACGCCCATCACTGCCATCAAGGGTTACGTGGAAGGAATTATGGACGGTGTGGCCGACACGCCGGAAAAGATGGATAAATACATTAAGACTATCTATAACAAGGCAAATGACATGGAGCGTCTGATCAATGAACTGACCTATTACTCCGGCATTGACAACAACAGGATTCCTTACAATTTCCACCGGATCAATGTGGCGGATTACTTTGGAGACTGTCTGGAAGAGGTGGGAATCGATCTGGAACAGAGGGGCATAGAGTTGAACTACTCTAATCTGGCCAGTCCTGATACAGTGGTTATTGCTGACCCGGAACAGATGAAAAAGGTTATCAACAATATTATCAGCAACAGCATAAAATACATGGACAAGCCGCATGGAACCATCGACATCCGTATTCTGGACGAGGTGGATTCCATTCGGATTGAGATTGAGGACAACGGGAAGGGAATCGCGCAGAAGGATCTGGGAAGAATATTTGAGAGATTTTTCAGGACGGACGCCTCGCGCAACTCTGCTCAGGGCGGCAGCGGTATCGGGCTTTCCATTGTAAAGAAGATTATTGAAGACCACGGGGGATACATCTGGGCAACCGGAAAGGAAGGCGAGGGAACCTGTATCCATTTTGTGCTGAGAAAGTATATTGAGCTGCAAAGGGAATAGGGAGTGAAGCTCTTCTAAGGTCAGAAAGTAACTGACCTAAGAAGAGCTATATCACTCCCAGAAGGATACGGGCTTGTATAATAAAGTAAGCCGCCCGGAGGCGGCAGAATGAGAGGTAAAGATGAGCAGGATTTTAATTATTGAGGATGAGGTTGCAATTGCAGATTTGGAGAAGGATTATCTGGAACTGTCGGATTTTCAGGTTGATATCTGCAACAACGGGGATGAGGGACTGACGACAGCGCTCTCAGGGGATTACAATCTTGTGATTCTGGATTTGATGCTGCCGGGCATAGATGGTTTCGAGGTATGCCGGAAAATTCGTGACGAGAAGAATATTCCCATCATCATGGTGTCAGCAAAAAAAGATGACATTGACAAGATTCGGGGATTGGGTCTGGGCGCGGACGATTACATGACAAAACCCTTCAGCCCCAGTGAGCTTGTGGCAAGGGTGAAAGCACATATGGCGCGGTATGAACGGCTGGTGGGAACCAACCAGAAGCCGCAGAATGACATGGTGGAAATCCGGGGAATCCGAATTGACAAGACGGCTCGCCGGGTCTATGTGGACGGAGTGGAGAAAACCTTTACCACCAAGGAATTTGACCTGCTGACCTTCCTGGCGGAAAATCCCAACCATGTGTACACCAAAGAGGAGCTGTTCCGGGAAATCTGGGACATGGACTCCATCGGGGACATAGCCACTGTCACGGTGCATATCAAGAAAATCCGGGAGAAGATCGAGGCGGATACCGCAAAGCCCCAATATATCGAAACGATTTGGGGAGTGGGGTATCGGTTTAAAGTGTAAAAACAAAATCCAGATAAAAGGGGCGCGGTTGGAGAATGCTTCCGGAGGCTTTTTTAGACAGAATGCAGCAGACGCTGGGAGATGAATATGAGGAGTTTTTGAAAGCCTTTGAAGGGAAAAGGCATCAGGCACTGCGGTTGAATGCTTTAAAGGCAGGGCTCGGGGGAAAGAATGCGGCGGAGGAGAAGAGATTTATTTCACGGCTGACACCGGTGCCCTGGGCGGAGAATGGATATTATTATGAGGCTGAGATGCAGCCGGGGAAGCATCCCTATCATGAGGCGGGTCTGTATTATATTCAGGAGCCAAGTGCCATGGCGCCTGCGGAGCTTTTGGATGTAAATCCGGGGGACAAGGTTCTTGATCTGTGCGCCGCTCCCGGAGGAAAAAGTACCCAGCTGGCTGCAAAGCTTAAGGGAAAAGGTATCCTGATATGTAATGAAATTCATCCTGCCAGGGCGAAGATATTGTCAGAGAATGTGGAGCGCATGGGCATTCGGAACGCCTGCGTCACCAACGAGACGCCGGAGCGTCTCCTGGCCGGATTTCCGGAATATTTTGACAGGATCCTGGTGGATGCCCCCTGCTCAGGGGAGGGAATGTTTCGCAAGAATGAGGACGCCTGTGAGGAGTGGAGCCCGGAGAATGTAATGATGTGCGCCGCCAGGCAGGATGAGATTCTGGACTGTGCGGCGCGAATGCTGCGTCCCGGCGGCAGACTTGTGTATTCCACCTGCACCTTTGCAACCCAGGAGGATGAAGGCAGTGTGGAGAGGTTCCTGAACAGACATGCTGATTTCAGGCTTGTTCCTATAGATGCGGAAAAGGCGGGTCTGCGGGACTGTGGAGGGCAGCTTGCCGGAACCGTAAGGCTTATGCCCCATAAAGTCATGGGAGAAGGACATTTTGCGGCGGTTATGGAGAGAGAGGGCCCTGCCCTGGAGGAACGGCGCGGCGTTGCCGCGGGCGGAGGCTTTAAGCGGATTTCCGGGAAGGAGCTGGGAGACTATCTGTCCTTTTGCGGGGAAAATCTAAGGTGTGTTCCGGGGGTCGGACCGGAGCGGGGAGGAAAGACTCCCGGAAAAGCCGGAACCTGTTCAGGCGGCGAGAACGGCGCCTGCTATGTCCGGCTTGGAGACCATATCTATCTTGTGCCGGAGGACATGCCTGACTTGGGCGGACTGAAGGTTCTGCGTCCCGGTCTGCACCTGGGAGAGCTGAAAAAGAATCGGTTTGAGCCTTCTCACGCCCTGGCGCTGGTGCTCACGCCGGAGGAGGCGGTTCATGTCCTGGATTTAAAATCGGATGAATCCACGGTTCTCTCTTACCTGAGCGGCGAGGCGTTTTCGGCGGAAGGTGAGAAAGGCTGGTATCTGATCTGCGTGGACGGTTTCTCTCTTGGCTGGGGAAAGTTGTCAGGCGGCATCATGAAAAATCATTATCCCAGAGGCCTGAGGGTGAATTTGTAAATGAAAACAGAAATCATATATGAAGATAAGGATTTGCTTGTCATAAGGAAACCGGCGGGACTTGCCACTCAGACCGCCAGGGTGGGGCAGGCAGACGTAGTCAGTGAACTGAAAAATTACATAGCGGCCTCCGGAACGGCGGAGCCGCCCTATCTTGGGATTATCCACCGCCTGGATCAGCCGGTGGAGGGTCTGCTGGTGTTTGCCAAAAATAAGAAAGCGGCAGCGGCGCTCACAAAACAGCTGGGCGGGCAGGGGGAAGACTGTACACTGAACAAAAGATATTATGCCGTTTTGTGTGGAAAACCTTCTCAAAAGGAAGGGGAACTTGTGGATTACATGTACAAGGATATACAGAAGATGGGGAAGGCTGTAATTGTTGAAAACTACACGGAGTATTCCGGGAAAGGATGCAAAAAAGCAGTGCTTCAGTACAGGATTCTGCAGATGGTCCGTACACCGTCAGGGGAGGATATTTCCCTGGCGGATATTAAGATCGGGACAGGGCGGTTTCATCAGATTCGGGCCCAGATGGCTCACGCCGGAATGGCGCTTTTGGGTGATGAAAAATATGCCGATGAAGCCGTAAAAGCATGTTCCCGGAGGTTGGGAATCCGGACTGTGGCTCTGTGTGCAGGAAGCCTTGCCTTTGTCCATCCCGTGACGGGAGAGAGACTGCACTTCGACACCAGACCCAGGTCGGAGGCATTTTCCTTTTTTGAATTGTAATCTATGGGATGGAGAAAGAGAGTATGGAAGAAAAAGAAATCACACTGGTCGAAAAACTGAAAACTAATATAAATCAGGTATTCGTGGGTAAGGAGGACGTGGTGGAGAATCTGCTGGTCTGCCTGTTTGCGGGGGGACACGTGCTTTTGGAGGATGTGCCGGGGGTGGGAAAAACCACACTGGCTCTTGCTCTTGCCAAAAGTATGTCATGCAGTTTTGGGAGAATCCAGTTTACGCCGGATACTCTGCCGGGGGATGTGGCGGGAGGGTCCGTCTACAATATGAAAACCGGCGAAT
>JAIDME010000033.1 GCA_029050705.1 Acetatifactor sp. | reverse complement strand
GGCCAGGCCGCCCCAGTAGCCTCCAATCAGCAGTGCACCCAGCACACAGAATACATTTCCGAAGTGGAAGGAAGCTTTCTCAGGCCCCACGGTAAGATCGATCTTGAAAAAGGCAAAACCAATGTAGCAGAGTGCAGCCATCAGACCAGCCATGGCCAGCCGCCTGACATCCGGCTTGTTAGTGCGATCTGTACCATGGATTGCGTTGTAGATGCCCTTGACGGTTAAAGGTACAGCCAGGAAAATCAGGGTCAGCGCATAGGAATAAGGGCGCTGAAGCTGCAGCTTATCATCCGTGGCGGTCAGAGATGCCTGATAACTGGTGTTGTATGCGTATACTGCAAAAATAATGCCCGCAATCAGCAGAACGGCACCTGTGATCAGCAGTCCGCAGCTTTTCTTTTTCTTCATAGTTTCATTTTCAGTAGTGTTCTTTTTCATGCTTTTATCATTTCCTCCCGATATGGTTTTATACTCGAGTTGTTGCAAGTGTACAGCAAAACTGGTTTGATAAAAAGTGCCAGAATAGAACTTTTTTACCAGACCAGTTTCCATCATATGTAATTTCCACACTTGACAAATACCTTGTAATGGATTATATTTTCATATAAATCAAAAAAGGCTGTGACGAAGAGGAGTACACATCACCCCTTAAAAGAGAGAGCGGCTGCCCGGGGCGCGTAGAACAACGCCCAGGGTACGGAATCGTATCCCGGCGCTGAAAGGCTGCTTAAAGGAAAGGGTGTGGAAGGTAGCTTCCGAGCCGGAGGACTGAATGCCGGAAAAAACCGGACGGGAAGTAGGTCCTCACGAGTTATCCCCGTTATCGGATAGGACTTTGATCAGAAGTTGCTGAGGCAGCAGCCGGAAGGCTGTTGTGAACAAAGGTGGTACCGCGTTGACACGCCCTTTGCTGACGAAAGTCAGCAAAGGGCGTTATTTGCGCGTATAAGCAGAGTCAGATACAACAGGTGGCTTGTATCATGCTCGCATGAATACAAGCCACCTGTTGCATCTGACGAGCAACGCGAACGAGGAACGCGAAGCGTTTCGAGTCTGCTTATACGGGGTGTGGGAAACTGATGCAACGCAAACGAGTAAAGTGAAGCGTTACGAGTCTGCTTATGCAGAGTCCAAAAGCCAGAGAAAAACGAAGTCATGAAAGGAGTATATATTATATGAGCAAAGAACTTGCAAAAACCTATGATCCCAAGGGAATTGAGGACAGACTGTATCAAAAGTGGCTGGAGAAAAAGTATTTCCACGCGGAGGTGGATCACTCCAGAAAACCCTTTACCATCGTAATTCCGCCCCCAAATATCACGGGACAGCTGCATATGGGCCACGCCCTTGATAACACCATGCAGGATATATTGATCCGTTTCAAGCGGATGCAGGGCTATAATGCCCTCTGGCAGCCGGGAACAGACCATGCCTCCATCGCCACGGAGGCAAAAATTGTGGAAAAGCTGAAGGAAGAAGGCACCAGCAAGGAAGAACTGGGCAGAGAGAAGTTTCTGGAGAGGGCCTGGGACTGGAAAAAGGAGTACGGCGGCCGCATCATCTCCCAGTTGAAAAAGATGGGTTCATCATGCGATTGGGACAGGGAGCGCTTCACCATGGATGAGGGATGCAACAGGGCCGTCACCGAGGTCTTTGTGAAGATGCACGAAAAAGGCTATATCTACAAGGGCTCCCGTATTGTCAACTGGTGTCCTGTGTGCAATACCTCTATCTCTGACGCGGAGGTGGAATACGAGGAGCAGGCGGGACATCTCTGGCATATCAAGTATCCCGTTATAGACGAGTCAGGGAACCCCAGTACTACAGAGTTCCTGACCTTTGCCACCACCCGTCCCGAGACCATGCTGGGCGATACCGCAGTGGCGATTCATCCAGAGGACGAGCGATATGCACATTTGATCGGCAGGAGCGTGATGCTGCCGATCGTGAACAGGGTGATTCCCGTTGTCACCGACACTTATGTGGAAAGAGAGTTCGGTACAGGTGTGGTAAAGATCACGCCGGCTCACGATCCTAACGACTTTGAGGTGGGGAAACGCCATAACCTGCCTGAGATCAACATCATGAACGACGACGCCACCATCAACGCAAACGGCGGCAGATTTGAAGGTATGGACCGCTATGAGGCGAGAAAGGCCATTGTGGAGGAGCTGGACAGACAGGGACTTTTAGTGAAGATAGAGGATTACAGTCACAACGTGGGAACCTGCTACCGCTGTCACAGCACCGTGGAGCCTCTGATCAAGCTGCAGTGGTTCGTAAAGATGGATGAACTGATCAGGCCTGCAGTGGAGGCGGTGAAGAGCGGAGAGATCAAATTGATTCCCGAGCGTATGGAGAAGACCTATTTCAACTGGACGGACAATATCCGGGACTGGTGTATCAGCAGACAGCTCTGGTGGGGACACCGGATTCCCGCTTACTATTGCGACAAGTGCGGTGAAGTAATTGTAGCGAAGGAAATGCCGAAGATATGCCCTAAGTGCGGCTGTGAGCATCTGACCCAGGATCCCGATACCCTGGATACCTGGTTTTCCTCCGCGCTGTGGCCTTTTGAGACGTTGGGCTGGCCGGAGCAGACTGAGGATCTGAAATATTTTTACCCTACGGATGTGCTGGTGACAGGCTATGACATCATTTTCTTCTGGGTGATCAGAATGATTTTCTCAGGCTATGAGCATATGGGAGAAAAGCCTTTTAAAACCGTGCTGTTCCACGGGCTGGTGAGAGACAGCCAGGGACGCAAGATGTCCAAATCCCTGGGAAACGGTATTGACCCTCTGGACATTATCGAACAATACGGCGCAGATGCCCTGCGGCTCACGCTGATCACCGGAAACGCTCCCGGAAATGATATGCGCTTTTATTATGAGAGGGTGGAGAACAGCCGGAACTTTGCAAACAAGGTCTGGAATGCATCCCGGTTTATCATGATGAATATGGATGGCAAAGAGGTGACTGAACCCGGCGTAGAAGAACTGCAGCCGGTGGACAGATGGATTCTGTCCAGGCTGAATACCCTGGTGCAGGAGGCCACGGACAATATGGAGAACTTCGAACTCGGCATTGCCGTCCAGAAGGTCTATGACTTTATATGGGACGAATTCTGCGACTGGTACATTGAGATGGTAAAGCCACGCCTGTACAATTCCGACGATACCGTGAGCCAGAACGCGGCTCTGTGGACCTTAAAGACCGTGCTGATCGACGCGCTGAAGCTGCTGCACCCTTACATGCCCTTCATCACGGAGGAAATATTCTGCACTTTGCAGAACACGGAAGGAGCTTCAGCGGAGGCTGCGCCTTCCGGAGAGGAATCCATCATGATAAGTTCATGGCCTGTGTACCGCGATGACCGTGTCTTTGCGAAAGAAGAGAAGAACATTGAAATCATTAAGGAAGCTGTCCGGGGTATCAGGGGCGTGCGGAACGAGATGAATGTGGCGCCTGCCCGTAAGGCTGCCGTGTATGTTGTCAGCCAGGATGATAAGATCCTGTCCACCTTCACTGAGGGTAAACTGTTCTTTGCGTCCTTAGCGTCTGCCAGCGAAGTAACCATGCAGAGAGATAAGACGGGAATTGCCCAGGATGCGGTGAGCGTGGTGATCCCCGGTGCGACACTGTACATTCCTTTTGCGGAGCTGGTGGACATTGCTCAGGAGGTTGAGCGGCTGAAAAAGGAGAAAAAGCGTCTGGAAGGGGAGCTTGCCCGGGTGAACGGCATGCTTTCCAACGAGAAGTTTATCTCAAAGGCTCCTGAATCCAAGATTGCGGAGGAGAAGGAAAAACTGACGAAGTACACTCAAATGATGGAGCAGGTGGAGACCCGGCTGGAGCAGTTGGACAGGGGATGAACTGAGGTACGGTATGCAAAAACGCTCTATAGCCTCCTTTGAGGAGGCGGAAAACTATATCAATACAATTCCGCGTTTTACCTCTAAGAACACCATGGAGGATACGAAAGCTTTTCTGCGCCGGCTGGGCAGTCCGGACAGGCAGATGCGGATTATTCACGTTGCAGGCACAAACGGCAAAGGCTCCGTCTGTGCCTACATGCGTTCCATTCTGGAGGCTGCCGGTTACAGAGTGGCCCTGTTTACCTCTCCCCACCTTGTGGACATACGGGAGCGGTTTGTGGTGGATGGAGAAATGATCTCAAAGGAAGATTTCCTGCGGGGATTTCTGCGCGTGTACGATATGCTTGACTGGGAGGAACAGCCGGAGCAGGCCCGGCCGGAGTCGACGGGCTTTTATCACCCCTCTTATTTCGAATACCTGTTTTTTATGGCGATGGTGATTTTTCCGGAGAGGGAACCGGACTTCTGTATTTTGGAGACAGGGCTGGGCGGAAGGCTGGATGCCACTAATTCCGTGTCAAAGAAGGAACTGGCGGTGATTACCCATATCGGTCTGGATCATGTGGAATATCTGGGAGACACCGTGGAAAAAATTGCGTGGGAAAAGTCATGCATTATGCAGGAGGGAGCGCCTGCGGTCTACTGGGATACAGATAAGCCGGTGAGTGGGGTATTTGAGAAAATGGCGGCGGAACTTGGCGTAACGGCTTATCCGGTGTCGAAAAAAGACTATCGCTTTCTGGGTTTTCGAAATAAAAGCATTGATTTTTCTGTGCACACTGAGTATTATAGTTATATTAGCCTTACTTTGCACACCATCGCCGCATATCAGATGGAGAATGCCGCTCTGGCAGTGCGGGCTGTTGAGGTGCTGGATGGAGACAGAACTGTCTCGGAACTGCAGATCCGGCAGGGAATTGAGCGCTGCTTCTGGGCGGGGCGCATGGAGGAAGTGCTGCCGGAGGTATATGTGGACGGGGCCCATAACGAGGACGGGATCCGGGCCTTTCTGGAGACCGTTGCAGGGGACGGACATACCGGTTCCAGGGCACTGCTGTTCAGTGCTGTGAAGGACAAGGACTGCGGACGCATGGTGGAAGAACTGGTGCAGTCAGGGCTGTTTGATCGCGTTTTTGTCGCACATATGCGGACAGGGCGCGGAGTTTCTGTCGAAACATTCAGAGAACTCTTTGAAAGGTATCCCGGATGCGGATACCGGATGTATGATAACGTATCCACAGCTTTTCATGAGCTGTTACATAGCCGGAGGCAGGATGAGCGCGTTTACATAGCGGGCAGCCTGTATCTGGCAGGTGAGATAAAGGAGCTTTTGAGAGATGATAAATTTTGAGGAAGAGCTGAAAAAGTTTCATCCCAGTCTTGAAGTTGAAGATGCGGAGGATGCCATCTATAATCAGGACTTGACAGATATGGCGGATTTACTTGTAAAAATGATAAAGGAGTCCGAGGAAGAGTCGGAAGAGGTGTAGCATGTTTTGTTATAACTGCGGATGTCAGCTGTCGGAGCATGATTTTTGCACTGCCTGCGGAGCGGACGTATATCTTTACAAGAAGATTATGTTTGTCTCCAACATGTATTACAATGACGGCCTGGAAAAGGCTGAGGTCAGGGACCTGACCGGTGCGATTACCAGCTTGCGGCAAAGCTTGAAATTTAATAAAAACAATATTGATGCCAGAAACTTACTGGGGCTTGTGTATTTTGAGACAGGTGAAGTGGTGGCCGCGCTCAGTGAGTGGGTCATCAGCAAGAATCTGCGCCCGGAGAAAAATATTGCAGACGATTACATTGACAAGCTGCAGTCTAACTCCGGCAGACTGGATTCCATCAATCAAACGATCAAGAAATATAACCAGGCGCTGGTGTACTGCCAGCAGGACAGTAAGGATCTGGCTGTCATCCAACTGAAAAAAGTTCTTTCACTGAATCCCCGCTTTATTCGGGCACACCAGCTGCTGGCGCTGCTGTACATGGACAGTGAGCAGTGGGAGCGCGCGGAGAGGGAGCTTCGTAAATGTATCGACATTGACAGAAATAACACCAAGACACTGCGCTACCTGAAGGAAGTAGAGCTGATGCTGGTGCCGGATGAGACGGTGAAGCAGTCCGGCGGAAAGCGCAGGAAAGATGAAACTGTGCGCTATATCAGCGACAATGAGATGATCATTCAGCCGCTGAATGTAAAAGAACCCAAAAACAGCGGCGTGTCAACGCTGGTCAACTTGGGGATAGGTCTGGTGATCGGACTTGCCGTTACCTATTTTCTGCTGGTGCCTGCGGCACAGTCCAACACAAAGGCTCAGATGCAGGATGATATCAGGAAAATCAGCAACGAATCTGATGCCAAAACCGTCCGCATTCAGGAACTGGAGAGTGAAGCGGAGAAGCTGAACAGCCGGATTCAGGAGCTGCAGGCGGAGATTGAAGGTTTTGTCGGAGCCGGTGGTACTGTGCAGACCTATGACAGCCTGCTGACGGTGGCCGCCGATTACCTGACGAATCAGGACAATATGGCAACTGCCGCAGATCTGGAGAATATTGTCCAGATAATTGATTTGGAGAGCACCTCAGAGGGATTTCAGTCACTTTACCAGACATTGAGGGGTGTGATAGGGCCGGAACTGGCGGTGACTTATTACAACGAGGGGTTCGAATATTTCCGGCATGATGAATATCCTGCGGCTATTGAATCCCTGGACAAGGCCGTGTATTATGATGAGACGCATATGGACGCTCTCTATTACCTGGCCAGGGCTTACCACGCTAACGGGAATCCGGAGGAGGCCATAGAGACTTATCAGAAAGTGCTGGAGCTTTTCCCAGATTCTGTCAGAGTCAATGACATCAGATCACGTCTGAGGGAGCTGGGGGCTGCGGTGGAATAAACTGTACATGAGCAGAAGCGGAACCTTGTGAAATCTGAACGGTTACGATAAGATCGAGATACAAAAGAAAAGAACCTGTTGGATACTGCGGGTTCTTTTCTTTATTGCATTTTTTAAAGAAATAAAATCGGAAGGGAGAAACATATGGAGCAGATTGCAACGGAAGATTTTCAGGTGATAGATAACTGCCTGATGATAAGGCTGCCGGAGGAGGTGGATCACCACAGGGCCGGCTTTATCTGTGAGAATGCGGACAGGCTTTTATGCAGGGAAAACGTGTGCAACATTGTCTTTGACTTTGAAAATACACGGTTTATGGATTCCTCCGGCATTGGGATCATCATGGGAAGACACCGGAAAATATCCTGTTTTGGAGGAAGGGTCTTTTGCATTCATGCAGACAGGCAGATCAGGAGAATACTGACTATATCCGGACTGGAAAAAATTGTGGAGGTACTGGAATCATGAAAAATGAAATGGAACTTTTATTCGATGCGGTTTCTGACAATGAAGGATTTGCCAGAGTAGCGGTTTCGGCGTTTGTGGCAAATGCAGATCCTACTCTGGAGGAACTGGCGGATATAAAAACTGCGGTTTCCGAGGCGGTGACAAATTCTATTATTCATGGATATGAGAATTTGTACGGGTACGGTGGTGCTAAGGGGCAGCCTGCAGACAGATCTCATATCAATCCGGGCAAGGTGAGGGTTCAATGTCTCCTGGAGGGCGATATGCTACATATTCAGGTTACAGACAACGGCAGGGGCATTGAGAATCTGGAGCAGGCTATGGAGCCGCTGTTTACAACGAAGCCTGAACTGGAGCGGTCCGGTATGGGTTTTGCCTTCATGGAGGCGTTCATGGATGACCTTGAGGTGGAAAGCCAGCCGGGGAAAGGAACTACAGTGCGGATGAAGAAAAAAATAGGCGTCGGTGACTGGATAGACAGAGAGGACTGAAGCATGGAAGAAACATCAGTACTGATTGCAAGGTCACAGGCAGGAGAAAAGGATGCAAGGGAAG
>JAIDME010000329.1 GCA_029050705.1 Acetatifactor sp. | reverse complement strand
GCTTTGAGTATGCAGAACGCATCCTTCAAAGCTGGTATGAGCAAAATGTACACCATAAATCCGACATTTGCAAGATAGATGAACTCTACCAGCAGCGCAAGAGGAGTACTTCTTCCTCAACTGCCGCCAGGCAATACCCTAACCGGTTCAGCCAATTTACACAGAACACTTATGATTTTGATGCTCTGGAAAAGGAACTGTTGAGTAACTAACAAGGAGAATTGTTGTGGCACTTACCAATTCACAATACCAGTCAATTATCAGAGACTACGATCACATCCGAGACAATAACCGCTTTGCTCTGGAGACCAGGCGGGAACAGGTTTGGAATGCTGTGCCTGAATATCGTGCTCTGGAAGAATCCATCAGTTCTCTGTCCGTCTCCGCCGCCAGGTCCATGCTGGATGGCGAGACTGATGCCCGCGACAGGCTCCACAAGTCCCTGTCCGATATTAAGCGGCGGCAGCGGCAGCTTCTGACTGCTGCCGGTTTTCCCGATGACTATCTTGACCCTATCTATAACTGTCCCCTTTGCCGGGATACCGGATATACCACCTCCGAAGATGGTCGGAAGCAGAAATGCTCCTGTTTTCGTCAGCGTGAAATCTCTGTCCTGTATTCCCAGTCACATATTCAGGACATGGTGGCAAAGGAAAATTTTTCCACTCTTTCCACCGAGTATTATCAGGGCGAAGATTTGCGGCACTTTGAATCCGCTGTGGACTTGTGTCGGGAATTCGTAAAAAACTTTAAGAAAGACTACCGAAATATCCTTTTTTATGGTACAGTAGGTACTGGTAAAAGTTTTTTATCCGGATGTATTGCCAAAGAGCTGATGGATGCAGGATGTTCCGTTATCTACTTCAGCGCCTCCGGGCTTTTCGATTTGTTTGCACGTTATTCCTTTGACTACAAAGAAAAGGCGGCATTTCAGGATTTTTGTGAGGACATCTACAGCTGCGATCTGCTGATCATTGATGACCTGGGGACAGAGATTACCAATACCTTTACTGCATCCCAGCTGTTCTCCTGCCTGAATGAACGATGCCTTCGTAAAAAAGCAGTCATTATCTCCACAAACTTAAGTCTGGAGGAGATTCGTGACCGGTATTCGGATCGTATATTTTCCAGGATCACCAGCTCCTTTGCCCTTTGCAAGCTGACCGGTCAGGATATTCGTATTTATAAGAAAAGGGCTCTGAGTACATCCACAACGACAAGATAAGGAAAGATGAGGGTTATTGCATGGGCAGCCGCGAAGAAAAAAGAAATTTGGAAACGATTCCTGTAGGTTCTCTGGGAATTATTGCTCTGGAGGGATGCCGCTCTCTGGGCGAAAAGGTGGATAAGTACCTTGTAAAATGGCGGGCTGAAAGAGAAAGCGAACACAAGGAATCTCTCGCATTCTCCGGTTATCAGCGGGACTCTTACCTGCTTGGCGCCAAGGTGCCCCGCTTCGGCTCCGGCGAGGCAAAAGGAATGATCATGGAATCCGTCCGCGGTGACGACATCTACCTTCTGGTGGATGTGTGCAACTACTCGCTGACCTATTCCCTGTGCGGCCACGAAAATCATATGTCTCCTGATGACCACTATCAGGATTTAAAGAGAATCATTGCCGCCGTAGGCGGCAAAGCAAGACGCATTACGGTAATCATGCCCTTTCTCTATGAAAGCAGGCAGCACAAGAGAACCTCGAGAGAATCCCTTGACTGTGCGCTGGCGCTTCAGGAGCTGGTGCAGATGGGCGTTGACAACATTATCACCTTCGACGCTCATGACCCAAGGGTACAGAACGCCATTCCTCTTCACGGCTTTGAGACAGTACAGCCGGCATACCAGTTCATCAAGGGACTGCTTCGCAATGTAAAAGATCTCCAGCTGGATGCGAACCACATGATGGTGATCAGCCCTGATGAGGGCGGCATGAGTCGCGCTATCTATATTGCCAACGTGCTGGGCCTGGACATGGGTATGTTTTACAAGAGACGGGATTACACGCGGGTCGTCAACGGCCGCAATCCCATTGTGGCCCATGAATTTCTGGGCACCAGTGTAGAGGGCAAGGATATGATAATCATTGACGACATGATTTCTTCCGGAGAAAGTGTGCTGGAAGTTGCCGCCGCCCTGAAGGCGAGAAAGGCAAACAGGATTTTTGTCTTTTCAACCTTTGGCCTGTTTACCAACGGTCTGGACAAGTTTGACAAAGCCTTCGAGAACCACGTCATCGACAAGGTTCTGACTACGAACCTGATTTACCAGACACCGGAACTGCTGCAGCGTGAATGGTATATCAGCTGCGACCTGAGCAAATATATAGCCTACATTATCGATACGCTGAACCATGATTCCTCTATCAGCGATCTGCTGAACCCCAACGAGAGAATTCAAAGTGTTGTGTCAAGGTACAAGAAGGGAGAGTTACAGTAAGATGAACAGATTATCCGTAAGACATCTGACGTTGGTGAGCCTGATGGCGGCCGTTCTCTGTATCCTTGGCCCCTGGACGGTAAGCATTCCCATCAGCCCTGTCCCCATTTCCTTAGGTTTTCTTGGAATCTACTTCGTAACGTCCGTGCTGGGCATGAGACTCGGCACCGCCAGCGTGTTGATTTATATTCTCATGGGTCTTGTGGGTATTCCTGTATTTACCGGTTTTACCGCCGGTCCCGGCAAGCTTCTGGGCCCCACCGGCGGCTACATCATCGGCTATATATTTATGGCATTGATCTGCGGATTTTTTGCAGACAAATTCAGCAGGAGCCTGCCCCTGTATTTTCTGGGTATGATTCTCGGAACCGCAGTTTGCTATTTCTTCGGCACTCTGTGGCTTGCGCAACAGATGCGATATACCTTTTACCAGGCTCTTTGGGCCGGCGTAATTCCATATATCCCCGCCGACATGGTGAAGCTGATTGCTGCAAGAGTAGTTGGCATTCAGTTGAGAAAGCGGCTTTCAAGCGCCGGGCTGTTGACCACCAGTGAAAAAGGCTGAAACGCCCGTCATTACGGCACGTTCAGCCTTTTAATACCGTGAGTTCGAGACCTTCCTCACGTAAAACAAAACTAAAGGAGAAAAAACATGAGAAACAAAAAAGTACTGTTCATCGTCCAGGCGGCTGTGATTGCCGCTGTCTATGTGGTGCTGACCTATTTTATCAGCGCTTTCAACCTGGCCTCCGGCGCCATTCAGGTCCGTATTTCCGAAGCCCTCTGCATCCTTCCTTTTTTTACGCCTGCCGCCATACCCGGACTTTTTCTGGGCTGTCTGCTCAGTAATCTTCTGACCGGATGTATCATCTGGGATGTAGTGTTCGGCAGCCTTGCCACACTCTTAGGTGCATTGGGAACTTTTCTTTTATCCGGTCCGACACGACGCAGAGAAAGCAATGATTCCCGTGAAAGAACCAGCAACTCCGACAAGAAACGTAAGTGGCTGGCTCCGCTGCCTCCAATTGCGGCAAACACCCTTATCGTTCCCTTTGTGCTATACTACGCATACCATTTCCCCGGCTCCATTCCTTACTTTATGCTGACCGTGGGCATCGGGGAAATCATTTCCTGCGGCATCCTGGGATTCATTCTGCTGAATGTGCTGAACAGATATAAAAAATATATCTTTACTTACTGATCCTGCTGTATGTGATAAAGCAGTTGCCGTTTTCGGCAAACCATTCCGTGGAGTCGTTCATCCCCTTCTTGTAAAGGGTTCCGGTGGACGGCTCCATGATCACCACATTGTATTCGTTAAAGCCTGTGATAAGCACGGCTTCTCCATCCTCAAGCAGCGCAAGCACCGGGATATCCCTGTTGACATAGTACAGCATGGCATCCAGGCTGCAGCCTGTCATGTCCAAAATCTTTGCATCCTCCAGATTGTCCTGAAGCACCTCCATCACATTCTGCCCCTGCGCAAGCAGATATTCCGAATTTCGCACAAGCCCCTCAAACCGAAAAATCGTATCCAGACATACTGCCAGACTGTTCTTCTCCTCTGTGACAGATGCTTCCTTGATTGCCATAATCTGGTTTCTGACAACCCGATTCCCCTTCAGCCAGATACGCTCTCCGCTTCCGTTCACCACCACACCTGAAAGCTCATAAGCCCGGTTCACTGCTCCTGCGGGAGACAGAAAGATACCGTCAATACCGTAAGCTCCATATACATAATATCTTTCCCGTTCCTTTTCCCCATCGAGAGAAAGTGTTCTCCCCCCTTCATATACCACTTCCTTTGGCGTCAAAATCTTAATAGTCTTGGCATCAATTACTTTCCTTGTCTGAATCTGGACATAGCGCTCATAAACATCAATATCTGCCGCCACAACCACATTTTTACCTGCGGCCGTCTCAACATTATTCATAATATGGTCCCGCTCCGCCTGCCTGTAATCTCCCTTTTCCGTTTTTTCCAGGCGCTCCAGCACAATCTGATTGTCTTCCACCACACAATCTGTAACATATATGTCCGGCAGACTGTATTCCTTCAGAAGCTCACCCTCAGAATTACAAATACATATTTTATACATCGGGAAAAAGAGATGCCCTGAATTCTCCTCCACGATATCCTCTGATCTGGCAACTCCGTAGATGATGTCTTCCTCCATAAAGCCCATCGGCATAATAGCTTCACCTGCTGCAACTGTAACCGTAGTTCCGGCATCCTGATTCAGGTTCCTGATATTTAAAACCGAACTGTGATATACGTCCTCACCCTCGGGCCATATGGCAATTTTATGGTTCTCGGATACCCACAGACTTTCATCCTGCACAATATCAATCAGCTTTGTATATGTCCTCTCCGCAAGGTCAATCTTATATACGATATGGTTCAGATTCAGATAAAGCTGTCTGTCACGATTCAGATAGAGCAGCTGTTCCATCTCTGCTGCAAGCACCGCATATGTCCTGTCGGAGGGAATATAAATCAACTCCTCCACCGTGTTCAGACTGCTGTTGTAGGTATAGATCTGGATTCCGACCTCTCCCTCATGCCTTCCTCTGTTCATATACCCATAGACCGCGAACTGTGCATTCCCACCCTCATCCACATCCAGAATTTTAATGGAATGCTGGCCGTAGATTGTCCTCACATCCGCATTTTCACTGTCATAAAAACCAAAGATGACCGTAAGCTTGTTATTGTTGACATCATAACTGAACAGCCGGTTGGCCGTTTGAAATAATACTATATTTCCGTCCTCACTCTCCAGCATGTCAACATTCGCATCGGCAATTCCCAGCAGAATCTTATCATTGCCATACATATCTTCCGGATTTGTTATCTGTGTCATTGTCCGCTCGTAGTCCAGAAGGTACATTCTCTCCGGCGAATACCTGATTCTGAAGTATTCCTCCACCAGATAATAGGTCCGATCCCCGTCCGATGAAGTTGATACAACATAGTCTGCCGTAAAAGAGGCTGTCTGACTGGCTATTTCCTGCAGCCGAAACACCGGTTCCACCTCTTCTCTGACATTCAGCTCTCCCCATGTAATCTGACGGAAACTGCTGTGAATGTTTACTTTGTGAAAACTGCTGTTATCCTCCAACTTTGCATTGGTTTCCAGATATTTTGTCAGTTCTCTGGCAG
>JAIDME010000328.1 GCA_029050705.1 Acetatifactor sp. | reverse complement strand
TCACGGACACTACTGATTTATTATAAAGGAACTAACCTGTTTTTACAATAAAAAGAGTTCCGAAAAAGAGTTGCGGAAGTCAAAAGGGGAGCCTTCTGCGCTCCCCCTTTTGACTCTCGCTTATTTTTCGCTCATTCTTTTTCAAGGTACTTTCTGGTTCTGGATTCAATCATTTCGCCGCGCTCCCGGACACCCTCCGTCACCACATAGTCCTCGTCATCAAAAAGGAAGTGGTGCAGCCAGACTACACTGGATTCCAAATCCGTGGGAACAATACAGCTTCCGCTTGCCCCGATATTGCCGGTGACAAACTGGCCATCGATGGGGAAACCGCTCTCGTCCACAATCTTAAAAGAAGCGATCTTGCCCAGCATTTCCAGCATCTCTTCCTTGCTCAGGCTGGTATAAACCTGTCCCACCACTTTGTTGAACAGATTAGTCAGCGTGTTCAGGTCAGCCTTCAGCGCCTGGTCCTGAATTGCCTTCAGAACGGTTCTTTGTCTCTCGGTACGCGCAAAGTCATTTCCCACATAGCGGATACGGCAGTAAGCCGCTGCCTGAAGTCCATCCAGCAGCTGATATCCCGCTTCCTTCACAGGCGTGTAATCGGAGGACTTCAGCACCTTCAGATCCTCTTCCGTTATCTCACCGTTAGTACCGCTGCCCTTGACCCCATATTTCCACTGAACCACAATACTTTTCTGGTAATCGTTAAGGTAACTGATCTCGTTCTGCTTAATCTCAACCCAGACGCCTCCCAGCCCGTTAACCACATCTATCAGGCTGTTGTATCCTATCGTCACAAAATCCTCAATGTCCATGTCCAGATTCGTATTCAGCATTCGGATGGCCCGCGCGGGACCGCCCTTTGCATAAGCCGCGTTGCACTTTGTATAAGTGTCATTCTCCTCGCTGTCGCTGTGGCCGATATTCAGGTAGGTGTCACGGTATACGCTGACCAGTTTGATATCGCCGGTATCCATATTGATACTGGCAATCATGATCGTATCGCTGCGGCTGTTCTTCTCCACTTCCTTCTCGCTTGTAGCATCCACGCCGAACAGCGCGATATTCCTGTACCCGAGCATGGTGCTTTCTCCCTGCTCCTTGGCCTCCACTATCTCCACCGGAATCGCCACGTCATCCGGGGTAATCTCCACAATTTTCGGTCCCTGGGTGGAGATACGAGACGCCATCCAAAGCGCTGCCAGCATGATCAGAATGATTATGACTTCAAACACAAAAATAATCAGCTTGCGTCTGCTTTTCCGCTTCATCACCGCCGCCTGTGCAGCACTTACGGAACCTCCCCTTGCGGAACCTCCCCTTGCGGAACCTGCCGCTGTATTTTGTCTTCTCTGCTTTGTTGCCATAATACCTTCTCCTTTATCAATAAGCATTCTTGTTGACGAAACCCGTTAAAAATGTCATAAGAATAATCTTAATGTCAAAGCCGGGTGTCCAGTTCTCAATGTAGTATATGTCGTAATCAATGCGCTTTCGTATGGAAGTGTCTCCCCGCAGCCCGTTCACCTGAGCCCAGCCGGTCAGCCCCGGCCGTACCTGATGCTTCACCATATATCTGGGAATTTCCTCCCTGAATTTCTCCACAAACAGCGGGCGCTCCGGTCTGGGCCCTACAAGGCTCATGTCACCCTTCAGTATGTTGAACAGCTGTGGCAGTTCATCCAGGCTTGTTCTTCGCAGCAGCCTTCCCACCTTTGTCACCCGCGGGTCATCCCGAACGGTCCATGCCTTTTTTTCATCCTTTGGCTTCTGCTGCTCCATACTGCGAAACTTATACATATAAAAAGGTCTGTTATGAAGTCCCACTCTCTCTTGTTTGAAGATCACAGGCCCGGGACTTGTCATTTTTACCAGAACTGCCGCCAGCAGCATGATTGGCGAGGTTATAATGATTCCAAACACGGACCCCAGAATGTCCATAGTCCGTTTTATAAACTTGTTTCCGGTGTTTGTCAGCGGAACATACCGTATGTTGATAACCGGAAGCCCCATCAGATCCTCTGTGTAGGGCTTACTGGGAATCAGGCTGTTGTAATCCGGAATAAACTTTGTATGAACTCCCGATTTTTCACAGATTCCCACAATCGTTTCCAGGTAATCATAATCCTTCAAAGAAAGCGTAATTGCTATCTCATCCAGTTTGTTTTCCGGCAGGATGACCTCCAGATTTCCCAGACTCCCCAGAACCTTCACTCCCCGGTAGACCGTTCCCGCAGGTATATTGTTATCCAGAATCCCCACGGCCGCATACCCCCACTGGGGATTGTCAGTCAGCCTGTCAATATATTCCTCCGCAGCCCTGGAATATCCCACCAAAAGAAGATGCTTCAGGTTATAGCCCTTACTCCTTATTGTCCTCAGCCCTTTTCGCAGGGCAAGCCGAAAACAGGAGGTAATAAAAATGTCAAAAACATAAAAAAATGCCATTACGGAACGGGACACATTAATCTCTCGGATGATCATGTACAGGAGTATGATCAGAGCCATGATTCCGATAGTGTTTGCCTTCACTATCCCGGCAATCTCAAATCTGCGGCGTACTGTGCGCTTTGGCGCATACACATCGCAGGAATAGTAGATCAGCATATAAACAGGAACAATAAAGATGAGAAGCCTGAAGTATTCTATAGCCGGAAGAACTCCCGGCCCGGGGCCGTCGCTCAGAACATAAAATTTGAAAAAATACGCAAGCATAAAAGATGCCACCGTGATGGCAGCATCAATGATCACCATTAATCGGTTGAATACTTTCTGGTTATCCTTTATCATAAATTGCTCCACAGGCTTTGCACATCTGCCGAATAACTATAGTATACAGGAAACAACTTATGAAATTATGAAGCTGTTTCTTAAGATTTCTTAAGAAACCGAAGAACATTAAGATATAACTGACCCTGAATTGCAAGATAGTTTCTCAGGTGCCTGATCTGAAATCTTACCTTGTGAACCCTTCCCTCTGAAGTCACAAGCCTGACAACGCCTCTCCAAAACCCTCTGATATATGCCTTTCCCATACCTTTGCCGCAAAAAAATGCAAACTTTACCAGAAATCCCGGAACCAAAAAGGGCAGATTCCAGATCCACTGCAGTAACGGCATATTTTTCCCCACCACATAAATATTGTTTGCCGAGGCAAGCGAAGTCTTCCACTCATTATACCGCGAGCCGCTGGACGCACTGCCGTAATGGATTACTTCCGCTGCCGGTTCATAGTAACTGCGATAGCCATATATGCGAGCCCGATACCCCATATCCAGGTCCTCCATATAGGCAAAATGTTCCTCATCAAAATAACCGATTTCTTCAAATATGCTTTTTCGATAGATTGCGGCACCGGCACAGGCAGCGAATATCTCGCAGGGCGTGGAATACCGCTCCGCCGTCTTGCCTTTTCCCCGGGCATAGGCCCAGCCAAAGACACAGTAGCGGTCTCCCGCGTCATCCAGCAGCTCCGGATTATCCCACATAAGCATTTTCGCACTGACCGAAAAGGCTTCGGGTTTATTTTCAATAGCATAACATAAGTTCTTAATAAATTCAGTTTTAACTTTTGTGTCATTGTTCAGAAGAATGACATAAGGAGACTCAGATAAGCGCAATCCTACATTTACCGCATGACAAAATCCGGTATTTTCAGGAAGCGCTTCCACATGTACCCGGGGATAATTCTCCCGCAGCAGCTCAAGACTGCCATCAGTGGAACCGTTGTCAACAACCAGAACCTCATATCCGGGCGTATCTGCAGCCTGCGAAAGGACAGAGTCCAGGCATTCTCTCAGAAACCGGATTCCGTTATAATTTGGTATAACCACTGTTATTTTGCACATATCCTCTCCTATACATGCCGTCTTTGTCAGTAATCCGGCTATTTACAAAGGCTGATACAGAAGGCGATATCCCCTGTCGCGCAAAGCCTTGCTGAGCCGGAGACTGACTTCCACCGGATCCGTCCCGGCAGGCAGAGTGGCGGCGTCAAATTTTTCCGTTCCCGGCAAAGTTTTATATGGAACGCCTGTTATCTCTTCAAAAAGTCCTCTCAGAGATTCCCGTAATTCCATATTACGTACATCCAGCGCCTCCGCATCCTGCTGCAGTACCGCCCGATGAAGATACCCGCTGTATACTGTGGGCAGTCCCTCATAGAAGACCGAACCGTCCGCCCCCATTCTTCCGCCTGTAACTTTCCCGTCTTCGGTCAGCCTGCCGCCCACCGCCGCCAGGTCATCCCGAACCTTCAACGGACTTCCGTCATATTCCAGACGATAGAAACCGGGATGCGCCATTTCCACCACCTTTGCGTTCCAGCCCCTTCTGTCCGCAAATCCCTGCACCGCTCTGCGGCCTGCGTCATAAGCATAACGCTTGCTCCAGGGATTCTCCGATGTAGAACCGCCGTAACAGCGCCAGTGATAAATTGCCTTGGGAACATGCACAATAGTATCCTCTCTTCCCGTGAGCTCATCCACCGCCCGAAGCACCAGATCATAATCCTGTGCTCCATCGAATTCTTTTCGCAGCTTCAGCTTCTGAATCAGTTCCCGCTTCATCACCATAAAATGACACACGTAATTATTTGACAATAATAAATCAAGATTAAAGTTTTCTTTTCTGTTTGGCTCGTAGAATATCAGCATCTCTTTGTCGCCTTTATCCTCATCCGAGTACAACAGCTGAAGATCCAGGCCCGCCTGACGCTTTTCTTCTATCCGGACTGCTATCTCATACAACGCATCCCGGGTCAGCGTATCATCATGGTCCAAAAGCCCCACATAATCTCCTGTCGCCAGTTCCAGCGCTCTGTTGGTGTTTTCCGAAATCCCCTCGTTGCTCCCAAGATGTACATAGCGGATGCGGGGGTCTTCAAATTCCTTCATCACCTTCGAAACGGTCTTATTCTCTGTTGCATCCGCCAGAATCAGTTCCCAGTAAGGGTAACTCTGAAACAGCAGAGAATCCACCAGATCCCGCAGACAATTTTCCCGGGTGCGGTATGCGGGAACTACAATACTGAACTTCAGCGGAATGCTGTTCTCCTCCGCCCAGCGCTTCTGGCGCTTCAGCTCCTCTAAGGATGCCAGTTCCCACCTGTAAATCGGCTGCTTCCTCTGTTCCAGCCTTTCGCGTATTTCATAACGTGTGCTTTTTATTCCGTTTCGCTTTAAAAAATATAATGTCTTTTTCACATCCGCAAAACTAATCATACACTTTCCTCTTGATTTCATTATAGTTATAATAAGAGAATTCCCTGCCTGTACGGCAGGGAATCCTTTCATGTTCCTACAGTTCGGCTTTCAAATCCTCCGTCAGCTGTTCCAGCCTTGCCTCCGCATCCCGGATACTGCTTCCCTTCACACCCATATAAAACTTAATCTTCGGCTCCGTGCCGGAAGGGCGGGCACAGCACCATTCGTCATCAGGCAGTTCAAAATAGAGCACGTTGGACTTAGGCAGCCCTGTCTTTGACTCCGCTCCGCTCTCCATATCCACAACCCTGTCTGTCTGATAATCTCTGAACTTCAATACCTTCCTGGTACCGAATGCCTTTGGCGGATTCTTCCGCAGCTTATCCATGATCTCCGCAATCTGTCTCGCGCCGTCGATTCCCTTCATGGTAATTGTATACTGGCTCTCCTTATAATAACCGTATTTTTCATAGGTATCCAGCATCATATCCCACAGCGTCTTGCCGTTCTTCTTGCAGTATGCCGCAACCTCGCAGAGACACATAACGGCCACAATGGCATCCTTATCCCTGGCATGGGTTCCCGCCAGACAGCCATAGCTCTCCTCCAGGCCGAATACATAATGATTGCTGCCGGTCTGCTCAAACAGCTTAATCTGTTCGCCGATAAACTTGAAACCTGTCAGCACCTCGATCATCTTCACATTGTAAGCGGCGGTGATGGGCCTGGTCATATTGGTGGTCACAATAGTAGTCACCAATGCAGGATTTTCAGGCATTGTACCTGTAGCGGTCTTCTCTCTCAGGATATACTCCGCAATCAGCATGCCGGACATATTACCCGTAAAGGAAACATATTCGCCGGTCTTTGTATCCTTTGCGTAAACGCCCAGACGGTCTGCATCAGGGTCGGTTGCAAGAACGATATCCGCATCCTTCTCCTTTGCAAGGCGCAGCGCGTATGTAAATGCTTTGGGATCTTCCGGATTCGGATAATCCAGTGTGGTGAAATTCGGATCGGGATTTTCCTGCTCGGGAACCACATACACATTTTTGAAGCCAAGCTCGGAAAGCACCCTTCTCACAGGAAGATTGCCTGTTCCGCAGAGGGGCGTATACACAATCTTGATGTCCTCCGCCATCTCCTTGATCACATCGGGATGAATGATCTGCTTTTTCAGTTCTGCCATGTACTTGTCATCAATCTCCTTGCCGATCACCTGATACAGTCCGGCGGCAATGGCTGCTTCCTTCTCCATGGTCTTGCACTGATGGAAGTCCTTGATCGCCTTTACCTCGTCAATGATCTGAACATCCTTAGGAGCGGTAACCTGAGCGCCGTCTTCCCAATATACCTTATATCCGTTGTACTCAGGGGGATTATGGCTGGCCGTCACCACAATTCCTGCGGTGCAGCCCAGGGTGCGGAGCGCAAAGGAAAGCTCCGGCGTAGGTCTCAAAGAGTCAAACACATAAGCCTTGATGCCGTTGGCAGCCAGGCAAAGTCCCGCCACATCCGCAAATTCCGGTGACATCCTTCTGGAGTCATATGCAATTGCAACTCCCTTCGCCTGTGTGCCCTGCTTTAGAATAAAGTTCGCCAGGCCCTGAGTAGCCTTGCGCACTGTATAAACATTCATACGGTTGGTGCCTGCGCCGATTACGCCCCGCAGTCCTCCGGTTCCGAATTCCAATTCCTTATAAAACCGCTCTTCTATCTCGCCGGGATTGTTGCGGATCGACAGCAGCTCATTCTTTGTGTCCTGGTCAAAATAATCATCTTCCAGCCAAAAGTTGAATTCATCCATATAACTCATGTTGTTTTACCTCATTTCTGCCCACGTCGGGCTAATAATGTCATTATAGCATATTTCCAACGGACGCGCCATATTAATTTCTTTAGTTCTATAGTTTCAAAAAAAGGCTGACATCCCATGACCCTTCATGCTATAATACCCCGTAGACACATGGTCTTTTTTGGAAGGGAGAACTGATATGAATCAACATCCGGAAAACTATCGGTTTTATTTATATGACAAGAACACCCTGATGGTTCGGGACTGCTTCCCTGACGGCGCCGCCTCCGGACATACTCCCGGATTTTCGCTGGATGGACAACCTCTCCCCTTTGAGCGGAAAGCAGGGGAGGAATCTGTCTTCCGAATAAGCCTTCCGGCTCACTGGGAAAAGAGCAAAAAGCTTCTCATAACAGACAGCTTCGATGGCAGAGTCAATACTGTATCCACGATTTCCATCGCCGCCCTCCGCAAGGACATGCAGCGGCTTTTTTACAATATCGAAGGCTGCTGGATAGCGGATGGCAGCGTGCACATCCAGGGCTGGGTCATCGGAACCGATGCCGTGGACATTCAGGTTTTCAATCACAGGGGAACTTTGATAGACAGCAGTATAACCCGCTCCTACCGGCAGGATGTACTGTATGAATATGACAATATGCCCATTTACAGTGGTCGAGGAGGCGAAAACGCCCCGGAGGCTGTTGATGCCGGCTTTCGGATCAAATTTCCGGCAGATGCCGCAAAGTCTTTCCGAATCCGCTTTACCTCCGGCGCGCAGACCACAACCTTTAAATCCACCGTATCCAGGGCATATAAGCATACTGCCAGGCTGAGCATCTGGAAAAGGGTTACCTCCTATCTGGGCCGGGAGGGTTTCAGGAACACACTGAAACGCATTGTGCGCCAGCTGACCGGTTTTAACACCCGCACAGATTATCCCACTTGGTATAAAAGGCATCAGCCTTCCAGGACGGAGCTGGAGCGCCAGCGCAGGGAAATATTTACAGAGCCTGTGACCTTCAGCATCGTAGTCCCTCTGTATCGTACCAAAGAAAGTTACCTGAAGGAATTGCTTGACTCCATTCTTGCACAGACCTATCCGCATTGGGAACTTTGTCTGGCCGACGGAAGCGGAAAGGAAAACTCTCTGGAAGAGGCCGTTAAACGCCTGGCCGGCAATGACAAACGGATACGGTATCAGCTGCTGGCGGAGAATTTGGGAATAGCTGAAAATACCAACGCCGCCATCAAAATGTCCACCGGAGATTTTATTGTCCTGGCGGACCATGATGATCTGCTTTCCCCCAACGCACTGTACGAATGCGCCGGAGCGCTGCAGCGCCATAAGGATGCAGAAGTACTGTACACGGACGAGGATAAGGTTGATATGTCCGGAAAGACTCATTTTGAACCGAACTTCAAGCCTGATTTCAACCCGGATTATCTGCGCAGCCTGAACTATATCTGCCATATGTTCGTGGTAAAAAGAAATCTTCTGGAGCAGGCAGGCCTCCTGCGGCAGGAATTTGACGGTGCCCAGGATTATGACTTTATCCTGCGCTGCTGCGAACAGGCCAAAGAAATTTATCACATTCCCAGGATACTGTACCACTGGCGCTGCCACATAGACTCCACCGCCTCCAACCCGGAGAGCAAGCTGTACGCCTTCGAAGCAGGCCGCCTGGCCCTGGAAGCCCACTATAAGCGCATGGGACTCCCTGCCACTGTGGAGAACGCAAGCTATCTTGGCATGTACCACACTGTCTATCACTGGGAACAGACGCCCCTTGTTTCTATTATGATCCCCAACAAGGACCATGTGGAGGATTTAAGAAAATGTCTTGATTCCATCGAGGAAAAATCCTCCTACCGGAATTATGAATGTATCATCATTGAAAACAACAGTACGGAAGAGGAAACCTTCCGCTATTATGAAGAAATCAAAAAACGCCCCAATGTGACGGTAGTCTACTATGAGGGAGCCTTCAACTTCTCCCGTATCAACAACTTCGGGGAACAATACGCAAAAGGCGAATACCTTCTCCTCCTCAATAATGACACGGAAATGATTGACGGGAACTGCCTTCGTGAAATGCTGAATTACTGTATGCGGGAAGACGTTGGAATTGTGGGTGCCAGGCTCTGGTACGAGGATGACACCATCCAGCATGCAGGGGTCATCATCGGACTTGGCGGCGTTGAGGGTCAGACCTTCCTGGGAGCCGGGCGCCATGACGCCGGAA
>JAIDME010000327.1 GCA_029050705.1 Acetatifactor sp. | reverse complement strand
TACATGGCAGGAGTAAGAGAAGGTCAGTGACAGCCGGTGTTGGGGCTGGAGATTGGGACCAGAAGCATTGTAGGTACGGTAGGGTATCTCAGCGGCGGGAAATTTCATGTGCTGGCACAGCATTCCAGAGAACATGAGACCAGGTCTATGCTTGACGGGCAGATTCATGACATCGGGAAGGTAGGTCAGACTATCAACCAGGTGAAGGAGCAACTGGAAATGGATCTGAACCGGAAGCTGACGGAGGTGTGTATTGCTGCGGCGGGCCGCGTACTGCGCACTGTCACCACTCATGCGGAGCAGGACTTTGACGAGGAGCATGAGGTCACAGAGGAGGACGTTTATTCTCTTTCTACTCTGGGGGTGGAGCAGGCTTATGAGGAATTCCAGAAAAACAATGAGACGGAGATGAAATTTTACTGTGTGGGTTATACGCCCATGCGCTACTATATGAATGGCTACCAGATTGGAAATCTGGAAGGGCATAAGGTGAAGAACATGGCTGTTGACCTGATTGCAACCTTCCTTCCGGATGATGTGGTTGACGGGCTTTACAAGGCGGTGGAGCTTGCGGATCTGCATGTGGCAAATCTGACATTGGAGCCAATCGCGGCAATTCAGCTGGCTATTCCCGAGAAATTCCGGATGCTGAATATGGCTCTGGTAGATGTGGGGGCAGGCACCAGCGATATTTCCATCACAAAGGACGGAACCATAACGGCTTACGGCATGATTCCTGTGGCGGGTGACAGTCTGACCGACATTATCGTACAGCATTGTCTGGTGGACTTTGAAACCGCGGAGCGCATCAAGCGCCAGGCGGGGGACAGGGAGACTGTGGAATACCAGGATATCATGGGCCTGACTCAGTCCATCACCGCAAAAGAAGTGGAAGCAATTTTGGCGAACCATGTGAAAGAGATGGCAAAACAGGTGGCAGACTGCATCCGGGAGCTGAACGGAGAGAAGTCAGTCAGCGCCGTGTTTGTGGTGGGCGGCGGCGGAATTATACCGGGCTATACGGAAGCACTGTCGGAGGAACTGGACATTGTTAAGGAGCGCGTGGCTATCCGCGGTCAGGAGGTCATGCAGAGTATAGAGTTTGAAAACGTGAATCCCAGAAGGGATTCCTTGATGGTGACGCCCATCGGCATTTGTCTGAGCTATTATGCTCAGAGCAACAATTTTATCTTTGTGGATTTCAACGGCAAGCGGGTAAAGCTGTACGATAACGGCAGACTTTCCGTGGCAGATGCGGCTGTGCAGTCTGATTTTTCCAACGAGGATCTGTTCCCGAAGAGAGGACAGGCACTGACTTATCTGGTCAACGGAAAGAGCCGGATGGTGAGAGGTATTGAGGGAGAGGCCGCGGTGATTCGTGTCAACGGGGAACCGGCTGATATATACAGCCAGGTACATAACGGAGACCGCGTGGAGGTGACACCGTCCACCGCAGGGGCGCCTGCCTCTATGGAGTTGGGAAAACTGCAGGAGTTGGGGGAACAGCTTCATGTGGTGGTTAACGGGACAAAAATCAGCCTGCCGAAGACGGCTTCCGTGAACGGGCAGCGGGAGAATGAATTTTATCTGATAAAGGACGGGGATGACATCAAGGTACAGAATTCTTACACAGTGCGGGAAATTGCGGAGTTTATGGATGTTCCCCTGGGAGGCCGGATCCTCGTGAACGATACTCCCGCAAAGCAGAGTACGAATGTTTATGAGAATTTTACCCTGAACTGGGATGTGAATGCAGAGACAACTTTTGCGGACCTGGAGGACGAGACGGAGGAGGAAGCTGCAAAAAGGCAGGCCGCAAAGGAGGCTGCCAGGGAAGCTACGGCCGCAAAGGCGGCGGAGGAAGCAGCCAGACGGATTGCAGGACAGGTGGCAGCAGAGAACGGCGGAACAGCCGGAAATGCCGGACAAAATTCAGGTGTGACAGATGGGGCAGGGGAAGGCTTCCCGGGACTGGACGAGATAACAGTCTTAGTCAACAAACTCCCTGTAACATTGAAGGGTAAAAGCAGTTATGTGTTTGTGGATGTGTTTTCATTTATTGACTTTGATCTGAATGATTCCAGAGGACGTTCCATTGTGACCCAGCTGAATAAGCGCAGGGCGGAGTATATGGAGCCGTTGACGGAGGGGGACATAATAGATATTTACTGGGAAGAGGACAAAAGATGAGGTTGTGCAGTATAGCGAGCGGAAGCAGCGGTAACTGTGTTTATGTGGGCTCTGAAGCTACGCATCTGCTGGTGGATGTGGGCATCAGCGGCAAGCGGACGGAGAGTGGTCTTCGGGAGCTCGGGCTTACGGCAAGTGACATTGACGGCATATTGGTGACCCATGAGCATGCGGACCATATAAGCGGACTTGGGATCATTGCCAGAAAGTATGAAATTCCCATTTATGCCACGGCGGGAACCATAAGAGCCATACGGGAGACCGGAAGCCTGGGAACTTTGGAGGAAGGACTGTTTCATGAGGTGCAGGAGGACCGGAAGTTTACTATCAAGGACCTGACGGTGAATCCCATGCAGATATCCCATGACGCGGCGCAGCCAGTGGGTTATCGTATTTCTTACGGAAACAAAAAAGTGGCAGTCTGCACGGATCTGGGTGCGTATAATGATTATACGGTGGAGTGCTTAAAGGGAATGGACGCGCTGCTGCTGGAGGCAAATCATGATGTGAACATGCTCCAGGTGGGACCGTATCCTTATTACTTAAAACAGCGCATTCTGGGGGACAGAGGGCATCTGTCCAACGAGAATTCGGGACGGCTTCTGTGCCGGATACTGCATGACGGGCTGAAGACGGTGTTCCTGGGACATCTGAGTAAGGAAAACAACTTGCCGGAACTTGCTTTTGAGTCAGTAAGAATGGAGATTAATATGGGAGACAATCCCTACAGGGCAGGAGATTTTGATATCCGGGTGGCAAAGCGCAGCGAGGTTACTCCGGCGGCAGAGGTATAAAGGACGGGATGGCAGAATTTTACGAAGGAACGAGGGAAAAAATAAAAATTGAAGAAGAACGGATATCTGCTGAGGAATATACGGATTTTCTGAAAAGGACGGATTTGGGTTCACAATATCCAAAGGAACGGTTTGCAGAGAGAATATCCAAGCTTGTAAATAACGTTTCAATAAGTCTTGTCGCAAGAAATGAGAAAGGCTTAATTGTTGGTGTTTTATTTGGATTAACAGATTATGTGTATTGGCTCTATGTGACAGATTTGGGTGTTGACAGAGATTATGAAGGACAAGGTATCGGAAGAAGGCTTATGAAAATCGCACATGACAAAGCAGGCGGTGAAAAAGATATTGCCGTATATCTGATTGCAAATGAAAATGCTGTTCCGTTTTATGAGAAACTTGGCATGAAAAAAGCAAATGATGTAATGCAATATAATCATATTGAATGGACTGAGTTTACGGTGCAATAGAATATTATATAGAATGGAGAAAAATATGAAAAAGCAACTTTTGGTTCTGTTATCTGCCGGTCTTTTAACAATGATATTGAGTGGGTGCGGCGGTACATTGCCGGATGACAGTTCACAGGATGAATCCGTTTCAATGATGGAGCAGGAAGTATCATCGGAACCCTCTGATGCCGAAAGCGAGATTGCTGATGCAGAGGAATCGGATAACTCATTTCCTTTCTACGGAACATGGAAAGTGATGGATTATCAGAGCGCGGCGATTTCTGCACTATCTGCAGATGATATGGAATCGCGTCGAGGATTAGAGATTACGTATCAGTCTGATTCCGTTCTTTTAGATGGTGAGAAAGTAAATGATGAAAGTTTCACTTATAAAACGGAGGAGAATACTTATAATTACGATAGCTTACTGGAAGAATATAGGGCGAATCTCGGAGAATGGTGGAATAATATAAGTGAGGTTACATGTGTAACTATTGATTCAAATGATATTTTTTTCGGGAGTCAATTTTTTGTGGTAGATTCAGATACGATTTGGATTTATTATGAGGGTGTTTTTTTCCTTGCCAAAAAAATCTGATGATATCTTTACGAAAAATGTGAATAAGAAAAGCGCGGAGCGCGGGAATGGAGAAAGATATGAAGAAGACAATTATCACTGTGGTAGGGAAAGATACGGTTGGCATTATTGCCAGAGTATGTACGTATCTGGCGGATAACGGCATCAATATTCTGGATATTTCTCAGACTATAGTGCAGGGGTATTTTAATATGATGATGATTGTGGATATGGCCGGCTGCACCAGACAGTTCGGAGACGTGTCGGATGAACTGACAGAGCTGGGAGAAGAAATCGGCGTAGTCATCAAGTGCCAGAAGGAAGAAATATTCGACAAGATGCACCGCATTTAAGCCATGCAGAAACTCTGCTGTACACAGTGCGAGTGAGCTCGCTCACAGAGCACTGTGTACGGCAGAGTTTCTATAGGGCGCAAGCCCGCATCCGAAGGCGGTCCCGAAGGGAGCGTCTTCGGATGACATGGCTTAGGGGAAGCGGTTGTACGCAGTAATGGAGGGATGAAGGGAGACATTTGGCATGATTAATTTATATGAGGTAGCCGAGACAAACAGGATGATTGAGGAAGAGAATCTGGATGTGCGCACCATTACCATGGGCATCAGCCTTCTGGACTGCATCGACTCGGACCTGAAAAGATTGAATGAAAAAATATATCAGAAGATTTATGAGTCTGCCAGGGATCTGGTGAAAACGGGTGAGGAAATTTCCAGAGAATTTGGCATTCCCATAGTAAACAAGAGAATCTCTGTGACACCCATCGCTCTTGTGGGGGGTGCTGCCTGCAGGACTGTGGATGATTTTGCAGGGTTGGCGAGAACGCTGGACAAGGTTGCCCACGACATTGGTGTGAATTTTATCGGCGGCTACTCCGCTCTGGTGAGTAAGGGAATGACTCCGGCGGACGAGCTGTTGATCCGTTCCATTCCGATAGCGCTATCCGTCACCGAGCGGGTATGCAGTTCTGTGAACCTTGGTTCCACCAGAACCGGCATCAATATGGATGCGGTGAAGCTGATGGGAGAAATCATCAAGTCTACCGCCGAGCATACGAAAGAGAATGACTCGCTTGGCTGCGCCAAGCTGGTTGTGTTTTGCAACGCGCCGGACGACAATCCCTTTATGGCGGGAGCCTTTCACGGAGTTACCGAGGCGGACAAGATCATCAATGTGGGTGTCAGCGGCCCGGGCGTGGTAAAGACTGCTCTTGAGCAGGTGCGGGGAGAGAGCTTTGAAACATTGTGTGAAACTATCAAGAAGACAGCATTTAAGGTGACTCGCGTGGGGCAACTGGTGGCGCAGGAAGCATCTGCACGCTTAAGGGTTCCTTTTGGAATTGTGGATCTGTCACTGGCTCCGACACCTGCCATCGGTGACAGTGTGGCAGATATTCTCTGTGAGATAGGCCTGGAGTATGCGGGAGCCCCCGGCACAACGGCAGCTCTGGCGCTTTTAAACGATCAGGTTAAGAAGGGCGGAGTCATGGCTTCCTCCTATGTGGGAGGCTTGAGCGGTGGTTTTATTCCTGTCAGTGAGGCCCAGGGGATGCTCCTCG
>JAIDME010000326.1 GCA_029050705.1 Acetatifactor sp. | reverse complement strand
ATTCTTACGTCCCCGCTGGTGGTGCCGATATGAATCTTCCTCTCGCCGCTGCCGACGGTTCCCGCCGCATGATTTCCCCTCTTGGAAAAGCTTAAGGCCTCATCGAAAAAGGTGTTGATCTCGCCGCTGGCGGTGTCCGCTTCGAACTCCAGGGAAGCCGCCCTGGGCAGCTCCATCGTCACTTCGCCGCTGGCGGTATTTACGGAGATATCCCCGGAGAGTTCCGCCAGAGAAAGGAATATATCCCCGCTGGTGCTTCCGATGCTTCCGCATCCACTGTCCCCGCTGACATTGACTTCACCGCTGGTGGTACTTACCGAAATGTTTCCCGAAAGCTCCTCCACCCGGACATCTCCCGAAGTGCTGTTCATCTTTCTGTCCCCTGATCCGCCGCAAACGGTAATCTCACCGCTGGTGCTTGCGCAGGATACAGGAGCATCAGCCTTCTCAATCCATATGTCGCCGCTGGTGGTGCTAACATTGACCTCACCGGTTTCCAGAACGGACAGGCGGATTTCACCGCTGGTAGACGCGGCATTAATCTTTTTAGCTTTAATGTTCTGACTAAAGGTGTTCATGTCACCGCTGGTGCTGGCCAGATTCAGCGCCCCCTCCAGGGAAAGGTCTGTGGATATGGAAATATCCCCGCTGACAGTACCTATGTTCAGTTCTCCGGACCAACCCACCGGCAGATAGATTTCTGTGTAAATATGCCTGTTAAAATTCATGAATGTATTGGTGCGCCTGGGCCCTTTTACCGTAAGTTTTCCGCCCTGCAGCTTTATCTCCGCAAGCTCCCTCTCCGCCACTTCATAGTTGGCGTACTCCCGCACAGTGACCGAGTTCCCCTCCGCTTCATACACTGCCACATCATTGCCGCTTTTTGTGTATGCGATTTGAATGCTGCTGATTCCTTCCGCAGGGAATTCCTGTTCCTGAACCAGTTTATATGAGCCTCCCCAGCCTACATTGTCGGCCCCGAATCTGCCAAACCGTCCGCTGAGCCCATAGCCCAGCAATACACAGAGTCCGAGTATCATCACGCTTAAAATTGCAATCAGTGCTATTTTTGTACCTTTCATCATAACCTCCATGCTGCCGGAGAGTTACATACCTTTCCGGCATTTCAAAACCTCAAAGTCAACACAAGCTGACTGCGGCTGCCCATTAATAAGAAGAGCGCCTATCCTTACGAAGACTCATCACCAGTGCCGCCACCGACTGCACACATCCCGCAATCAGGAAAATAACCCATGAAATGTACCAGGCGGAGGTGGCAAAGCTGATGACAAAATACATTACCAGCGCCAGGGTCCAGATAATACTGCTGACAGCGCCCATGATCGCCTTATCCCTGTTATTGAGGTACTTATTGTGTTTATATTCCTCCACCATGTCAGCATCCTCCTTCTTGCTGTAGCCGGGATACATATTTGCCGCATAGACCAGCATGATAGTGGGAGCGATGCAGATCAGTCCGGCCACCACAACCCCTAATCCCTCATAATGCATCCACCCGGATCCGGGCATCTCAACCAGCATTTCCAGCGCAAAGAAAGCCACTCCTGCCAGAATGTACATTCCTACCGCCACTGCTTTCAGCATTGCTCTCTTTTTTCTGTCCGCCTCCGGAAGCATCAGCAGATTTTTTTCCTCCAGATCATCAAAGAGCTCTGTCACATCCCCGATAGATGAAATGACGTTCTGATATGCATCTTCCTCCGAATACCCTTCCTGCACCATATCCTCGTATTTATCCAGGGCATTCTGAGTCATCTCCTGCTTTAAATCCAGGGCCTTTCTGGTCTTTGGCGCATTCTCAAATAACTGGTTAAAGTGCTGCTTTATTTTTTCTTTCATATTTTCCTCCCATTCTGCCGCCTTCAGGCGGCGCAAACTTCATTTTAACAACTGGTCGATCATTTCTTTTGCTTCCTCCCACTCCTTCTTATAACTCAGGTAGGCCTGTCTGCCGGAGTCGGTGACGGCATAATAGCGGCGTCTGGCCCCGGTGGTCTCGTCGCCCCAATAGGTTCTGATATGGCCTGCCTGCTCCAGTCTGCGGAAAGCGGAGTACAGGGTTGCCTCCTTTAATTCATACCGGTTATCAGTCTTTTTCATAATATCCTTGTTAATCTGGTAGCCATAGCTGTCCTTTTCCAGAAGGTGCGACAGGATAATTGCTTCCGTATGCCCTCGAAGGATGTCTGATGTAATGGACAAGATCATTCCTCCTTTCTGCTGAAATATGACCCTTTGTCTTTTGGTTCCTTGAATTATGTAGATACAATATACCATGCTATACCTCGCCTGTCAAGGTATATTTTAAAATCAAGTAACTACAAAATAATAGTTGAACTGTCAAATGGCGGCTACTCCTCTGCAGAAGTAACCGCCACCCTCTTCTTAATGAATTCTCTTTTATCCTCTTCCGCGATACCGCTTATAGTTCCTTCGGCTGCAGTTCATGCCCAGACGAATGAGCTTTCGGTACAGATGCGGGAAGCAGCAGCACAGGAAACTGATTCTGTCTAAGGTACTGCAAAAAGGCCGGGAGGCCCGAAGATACCATCTGCAGTATATAGCATTTTTCCGGCAGACAATAAAACGATAGAGTCGGCCGAATCGTGAAACCTGCTCTGTTTTGGGTCTGCCAAAGGTCAGACACACTCTGTTGTCCTTCACCCGGATATCCCGCCTGCTGTAGCCCGCCCGCAGCAGTCCTCTATAGAATGCTTCCTGCATGGCCCTGTCACAGAAAAAGATACAGACCTTCATTACCAGATTCTCCGGCTCGGAATACATCCCGGGCAGAAAGCCCGTCAGCCACCAGCATCTTTCATTTCGTTCCAGAATGCACTTCCCGTCCTTCCAGAGGGAAAAATACATCTGCAGACTCTCACTGTCTTCTGCACAGGTATAGAAAAGCTTTTCCGGCGGACGGTCTGATCTCTCGTCATTATAATAGAGACCAATCTCCGCCCCTGTGGCGCAGCCGTACTGTCCCTTCCAGAATTCCAGCAGCCAGTCTCTGTCGTCATAACGGAAGTAAATAGGCTCGTAGTCCATAATGATACCCATGGCCGGCGCCGCCCTGTCATATTGTGCACAGTAACCCATCTCCCTCTGCCAGGGATTCCTGCCCGTGGTGATACAATCGCAGTTTTTACACCAGGAAAATCCAAACAGAGAAAGTGCGCTGTTCAGCCGGCACGCCTTCTCTTCCTCACTCTCTCTGCAGACCTGTTTCACCGCCCGCTTCCGGCGGCAGCGAATTAAGAGACAGACCAACGCCGCAATGACCACAAGTGCCGCCAAACCGCCCAGCCCCCACCAGACATATTTCATAAAGCATTCGTTCCTTTCTCAAAATCTTTACTTTATCATATGCCGGACAGGTATATTTTGGCACCTATGTGCATATAAATAGAGAGCCCCTCTAATTTACATGCAATTCTCATTTCATTGCGCCGATGTCCCCGTTTCCTCAAATATTTCTCTCTGATAATCCTCAACATAGAGTTGATTGTACTGTAACATCCTGTACTGACAGATTGGAACATTATCCCATATATCCATAATATCTACCAGTTCCCCCGCCCTGTCCAGACAACCAATCTTTGTTAAAACGGGATATTCCTGATGCAGTTCCATGAGATACTTGTAAAAGGGCGGCAGCTGCAAACCGGCACATTCCATGAGTGCCGCCGGCAAATAGTTTGCGCTCATGTTTCCGTATTCCTTCCAATCCACATCATAATTAGCCCACACGACATAGGGCACAACATGTTTTTGCAGATTCTGCTCTCGTTCGGATAATCCCTTTCCTGTAAAAGCAGCTTCATAAAAATTGTCTCCCAATAAGGGTTGGTGATCGCCAAATATACATACAATTACAGGAGTATCCACCTGCTGAAAATATGTCAGAAGTTCTTTTATGGCATCATCCGATATTTTCATAAGATTCAGGTAGGTTTGTAAATCATACAAATATCCCGCCTCCTCAGCCGGAATGCCTCCCACATTTAACACATCAATATCCAGGGGAACCTGTCCATAATAATCACTGTGGTTCTGTATCGTCACATCAAATAAAAAGAAGGGAGCATCCTGGTTTCTGTTCTCATATCTGTGTATGATCTCCTTATAATTACAGGCATCCGAAATAAAGGTTCTTATGTACTCGTACGGCACCACCCAAATTCCCTGGTGGATAAACTCATCGAATCCAAAGTATGCGTACACGCTATTTCTGCTCCATGCATTTTCTCCGCTCGGATGCATGGACATTGTCTCATATCCCTGGTTTTCCAACACCCTTGCCAGGGAAGGCATATCGTGCTGAACCTGGTTTTGATAAGGAATCACCGAGGGTGAAAGCAGTGCCAGTGAATTGCCGGTTAAAGCCTCAAATTCGGTATTTGCCGTGAGTCCACCCAATATGCCCACATAAAGATTTCCTTTCAGGGTGTTTCCTGTAAGGTTATCCACAAAAGGCATATATTCCCCCGTTGTATCCAATTCTCCCAACACACGCAGATCGCTCCATGCCTCATTCATAATCATGATAATATCCGGCTTCTGCCCTGTTCCCTGAGCGGACTCATAGCTTGCTTCCGCAGTTTTGGCAATTTCATGTAAGGCTTCCTCAGAATAATTGTCCGGTTTATCCGCCTTACTGTCTTTCAGCAGCAGGAAATAACTCATGCAGACACCGTTAATGTACCGGTTGTCCGCTATATCCCAATAATTCAATACGAATTCTTTCCCCAATGGTTTCGGGGTATCCATAACCAGGTAATACCATCCCCCGATAAGCATCACCGCCAACACGGACACTCCCACGTGAACCGGCTTGCGCATACGGATTCGTATCCGGGAACCAAGCACAATAAAAAAGAGGAAATACACTACCGTATACACTGCCTCCGACGACAGGGCATAATGATAATTTCTCATGACAGATATTGCCGTGCCGGCCGCTCGCAGGTCACTTGGCATCAGGAAATTCCCCCGAAACTTCCATATATAGTATTCAAACAGAAACAATATCAAAAAGAAACCGCTTCCTGCCCCCAGCGCTGCAGCACTGCTCTGTGTGAACAGAAAAACCAGCAGAAACACACAGATGATAAATGCCACAGTCAACTCTGTCACTCCATCCATAATCCTGCTCATATCATGCATGGGCAATTCCATTCTCTGGAAAATTTTCATCGGAACCCAAAACAAATAGACCGCTAAAAGAGGAATCGATATCCGGTTTGACAATCGGGGCATCAGCAATAAAATACTGCTTAAAGCAGTAAGCATAACGCAGATCATCAGTCTTTTTATCGCCCCGTCCCACGCAAAAGCCGTCAATACAGACATAAGTACCAGCGTTGACACTGAGAGAACAATCCTGATCGGATGATTTCTTATGTCGTAGATTTCTTTTTTGAGCCTTTGAAGCATTTTAGTCCTTCCTCCCAATCTATCTCGGATGCATCTTTTACCTTCCGGAACCGCCGCTAAAATCACACTAATTTTATTCCCCCTCACCCGCATTGTCAACTTTTTCCTGATGTAACGAAAACCCAATGAACCTTTAGATAAAAGAATCCGTTTATATAAGTGAAACCGGTTTTAACTACAAATAGACAGGGCGGTGATGGTGTGGACGATTTTGAGAAACTGCCGGAGAGTGAATAGCTTCCGGAAAACCAGCGGCTCACTGTCAACGGCATAAGTAAATTTTACTGCTCGCTCGTATAATACTGCGCCTGGGCATGCCAGAGTTCATAATATTTGCCGCCCTCCTGGGCCAGCAGCTCGCCGTGGTTTCCGGTCTGCACGATCCGGCCCTCATCAAATACTGCTATCTTGTCGCAGAAGCGGCAGGATGCCAGCCGATGACTGATGTAGATTGCCGTCTTATCTTTGGCAATCTCGTTAAATCTGCTGAACACCTCGTACTCCGAGATCGGATCCAGCGCCGCCGTTGGCTCATCCAGGATCATAAAGGGCGCATCCTTATAAAGGGCGCGGGCCAGGGCTATTTTCTGGGCTTCGCCCCCGGAAATCTCCACACCATTCTCATCGCAGTCCTTATACAGACAGGTGTCCAGACCCATTCCCAAGCTCTCCAGCCGCTCCCCGAATCCCGCCTGTTCCAGACACTGTCTGACTAAAGTTTCATCATAGACTGTACCTGCTGCCACATTCTGCCCCAGCGTAAAGGAAAACAGCCGAAAATCCTGGAAGACCACGGAGAAAATAGATATATACTCCTCATAGTCATACTTTTTGATATTGACGCCGTTGAGCAGAATCTCTCCCTCCGTGGGATCATACAGGCGGCACATCAGCTTGATAAAGGTGGTCTTGCCGCTGCCGTTCATGCCCACCACGGCCAGCTTTTCTCCCACCTTGAACTTCAGGTTCACATGGCGCAGGGCATACTCCTGAGTATGGGGATACCGAAAGGACACGTCCCGAAACTCCACATTGTAATCATTGTCATCCCGTTTTTCAACCGTCAGCGAGCCCTGATACATGTGGTTGGGAATGTCAAAATAGGAAAAAAAGCGCTTCATGTACTCTTGGTTCACAATGGCTACCTGCAAGTTGTAAACCAGATTGGAGGCCGCCTCCAACAGCAGCATAATGCATGACACATATCTGGCGATGGAACCCACACTGACGCCTCCGCCCAGTGCGGTGGACAAGAGCAGCAGATAAACTCCGAACTGCAGAATACGGCTCATGACTACATTGGCAAGCCGAACCCTTGTCTGCCCCATGTTCTTTCTATGCTCCTTCCGGCAAACTTCTCTGTTCAAAGCAGTGCTATACGTCAACAGCCCCTCCGCCATGTCATAGATCCGAATGTCCTTGCCGCTGTGATAGTCGTCCACATACTCATCAAATTTTCCGCTTACCATATTCCAATAAACGCATTCTCCATAGAAGCGTTCATCAAGCTTTGCTACCCTTTTTGTCGTCACAATTCTACACAGGAGCGTGAGCGCCAGACCACCAATCAAAGCTGCTTTCGCAGGCAGAGAAATAGCTTTAAGCATAAAAAAGGACGCTGTCAGCCACAGGGACATTCCGATTTTTGTCATATTGCCGACAATCTGTTCCAGCGTGCTGAACAATTGGAAAATGTTATACCCCGTCTGGGTCTCCCTCTGAATTCTGCTGCGAAGTAAGGCCACATCCCTGTCTTCGATGGATTCATACGCCATCTGCATTGCTTTCTCCGAATATTTCCAGTTCTCGTTCCGATACATCTCGGTGCCTGCCATGCGGCGCCGTGAGGAAAGCCAGGTGTGAAGCAGACTGAGCAGGAACACGATCCCCACTGTAAGCAGCACATAAAAGGCCAGTACACCGGCCCCGCTGCCCTCATACAGCCGATCCAGCAGCCGGGCGGAGAAATAGATGGGCACATAGGGCAGGACTGCACCTATGACACTGGCCAGAATCCTGCATATGATATGGGCCTTGCTCAGGGAAAAGAGCAATCCCACAGACCTTTTGGCAATCTGCATATGTTCCGATAATTTCATCACACTAACCTCCATACCGCCATCGGCGGCACACTCAATCAATAAGAAAAACGCTGTCCTTGCGTTTTTCAGTGTGAGATTTAGAATTTCTTAGATGACGTACTTTGGCATCTTAGAAATTCTTCTCACACTTGTACCAGCAGCTCTGCATCTGGTACAAATCGTTGTACTCACCGCCCAGTTCAAGGAGCTGCTCATGGGTTCCCTCTTCTGTGATCCTCCCTTCCTTCAGGTACAGAATCCTGTCACAAAACTGAGTTGATGCCAGCCTGTGGGAGATGAACAGGGAAGTCTTTGCGTTGGACATGCTGTTGTACTGCAGGTAAATCTGGTTTTCCGCAATGGGATCCAGCGCCGCCGTGGGCTCATCCAACACCAGGATGGGGGCGTCCTTGTAAAGCGCCCTGGCCAGCATCAGCTTTTGCAGCTGTCCACCCGACAACTCGGTGCCATCCCGGTTGACCTGCTTATCCAGCCTGGTATGAATTCCCTGGGGCAGTGCATCGATCTTCTCCCCCAGACCCGCCAGCCTTATACACTTTTCCGCCCTTTTTAAATCCGGTGTGTCACCGATCTCCCCGGACACAGTCTCCGCAAGGGAGAAAAACGCAGTCCTTACCTCCTGAAATACCGGAGAAAACAGACGATAATAATCCCTGCGGGCAAATTGACCCGCCGGTATCCCGTTGATTCGGATCTCCCCCTTGGTTGGCCGGTACAAGCCACACAGTAACTTTACCAAAGTGGTTTTTCCGGCTCCGTTCAGACCCACCAGCGCAATCTTCTCTCCGGGTTTTATGGTAAAATGAACGTCCTTAAGGGTATCCTCATCGGCCCCCTCATAGCGAAATGACACATGCTCAAAAACAATCTCCGGCGCGCCCTGCAGGTGCTTATCTATAGCCGCCTGCCCCATGCCTCCCTGCCCGGTCTGTCCCGTAGCACTCCTGCTGATCTTTCCCGTACCCTCCTGCTCTGCCTGCGCCATATTCTCCTGCTCCGGCAGATCCATGTACTGGCGGTAATCGCATATATTCAGGCTGGAAGTATGCATGCCGTTCCACTCGTCTATGATGTTTCCCACAAAGGATGCGAACATGGAAATGGCGGAAAAATACAACACAAACCCGTCCACCGTTATTTCCCCCGCTAGGGTCATATGGATCAGCAGGGCATACGCGGCTCCATCCCGCAGCAGGATCACCATCAGATCCGCAATCCGGGACAGAAACTCCCCCCAGGTCAGCTTCTTCTCCCAGGCCAGGCGTTCACAGGAAAGTCCCCGGTATGTCTCCCTGAACCACCCTGCCAACCCATAGATCCGAATGTCTTTTGCGGCCTCAAAATCTGAGGGCATGCGCTTTACATATTCGAGTCTGCGGTCAATGTCCGCCCATTTTCCTCTGTTTGCATATTCCCACTTCCTAAACAGACGGGCACAAAACCAGTTGACCAGAGGAGCTATGGTCAGAATCGGCACCAGCCAGGGGCTGACATATGAGATCACGGACCCGAACAGACAGTAACAGCCTATGTTTTCCACCAGCTTCAGGCTTCTCCCGGGCAGGTCGCAGACAGGCAGCGCACCGTTCCACCGAGCGGTTGCCCATTCCGCCCTGTCATGTAAGTCCCTGTTTTCTTTTTTCTCATAGATCTGGTAAAAGCAATCCATGGATTTCCTGCGCAGCTCCGCTACCTTTTGATACCGATATATGCTCAGGCCGGACTGGGACAGGCCGGTCAGAAACAGCATGAGGGCATCTGCCGCAAGCATCAGCAGCAAAAGCATGCCCATGCGCCGGACCCCGTGGGCCAGGCTCTCTCCCCTGGTAACCTCCCCCACTACCAGGGAGGGCAGATATACCGCTCCATAGGCCAGGAAAATATTGAGGGGAACTTGCAGCGCCATCAGCACAAGGAGCGTGGGAGCGCCCTTGATCATGCCCTTAAAACTCCAGATGGCATTGCTGAAAACATTGCGGTATGGCCTGGCACCCTTTTTCTTAGCTTTTGATTTCACAATCTTCTCTCCTTATTTGAAGTTCCATAAATGTCATTCCGGTTGTATGTCCCCTGCCGGTTTACAGCTCCACTGTGGCTCATATTATCATGTGTTTTTTGTAAAAAAACAATCCGTACACGAAACGCTTATGTATGTGCACGAATTGCAGATAGATCTATTTTCTATTCCAGGGCGGGCACCAGGAACTCCGAGGTAAAGGCACCGTCCTCGCTGTTGTATTTACACCAGCCCCCGTGTTCTGTGAGGATCGCCTCTGCCCGGCGCAGCCCAAAGCCGTGAAAACCCTCTTTGTGAGAAAGAAACAGGGAACCTTTTCTGGCTTCCTTGCTCCCGGCCGAATTCAACATGGAAAAATAAAGCATCCTTCCCTTCATCTTCATAAAAATGCGGATAAACCGCTCTCCCTCCACTGCGGCGCAGGCTTCAATGGCATTATCCAGCAGATTGCCCAACACGATACTCAATTCCAGATCCGTAATCAACAGCTTGTCCGGGACAGACGCCGTTATTTTAACCGCAATGCCATGGGACCCGGCCTGAGCGATCTTGGCGGACAAAATAGCGTCCAGAGCCACATTTCCGGTTTTCAGAAGAGTGTCCACATTCATCAGCTGCTCATCCAGCTGGGCGATATAGGCCAGCGCCCGTTCCGTCTCTCCGGCCTCCAGCTGCCCCTTCAGCGTCTGCAGATGATGATGAAAATCATGCTTGTAGCCCCTCATTTCCCGGTAGATGCCCTGCACCTCCCCCAGGTGCCTCCGGGACTGTTCTGTCTGATACTCCGCCAGCTTTAAATAGGTCTTCTTTCTCATTTTCTTGTCCTCACAGAGCAAATTATCTACCCACAACCGACAACATTATTCATGCATGATCCTGTTTTACATATATGAAATATACGCCCGGTTGATCTCGTCATATTTTCCTCTGGCCAGGGGAAGTTCAATCTCCCCCTCCAGTATCACAGAGGTTCGGGAAATCCTGGTAATGTGGCGCAGCGATACCAGATAAGAACGGTGGCTGCGAAAAAATGCATTGCTGAGTTTCTCTTCAAAGGAGGAAATATTTTCCTTAATCTTATACTCCCCCTCCGTTGTGTGTATGGAGATGTAATGAAGAGAGGACTCCACATACAGGATCTGGGCCTCATACAGCTTGATTGTGCTCCCCTCACAGACAATGACCACATGGGGCGGCTGCTCCGCCAGCTTTTCCGCCGCCTTGTCCAGAACCTGCATCAGCTTCTCCTCAGAGACCGGCTTGAGCAGGTAGTGCAGGGCGTCCACATCGTACCCTTCCCCTGCAAATTCAAAATAGGAGGTCAAAAAGATGATCTCCGCCCTGTCGTCCTCCTGCCGGATACGCCTGGCAAGGTCAATACCCGAAATATTCCTCATTTTCACATCCAACAGCAGAATGTCATATGCCTTGTCCTCCTCATATGCAAAGAGAAAGGCTTCCCCGGAAGGAAAAGTACATATCCGGCACACATGGTCCCTCAGGCTGCCCCACTTCAAAAGTATGGCCTCAATATCCTCTATCTGTTTTTGTTCATCATCACATATTGCGACTCTGTAGATCATTTTCCAATGCCTCCATGGTACGGATCTCTTTTCCGGCACTTTGCAGGGAAACTTTTTATATGTCAGCCCCGCCAACGGGAAGATTAGCCTTCGCAGTGATCTCCAATACAGATAATCTTACCACTGCAGTTCTTTCTACTGTATTTTTATTATATTCGAAATTCTTTGTCTCTTCATACCTTGCCATGATAACATCATCAATTATCTTCTGTTTTTCATCTCCCTCAAGAAACTCTGCTCTTGCTTTGCCCATTACAGATTTATAACGCATAGTTACGTCCTTCTTTTCGTAAATGCAATCTATTTTCAGAGGGATATCCATTTCGAAAGAGCAAACCGGATTTTTCCGGAGCAGCTCATATTTTCTTCCGGCCATCGCTCCGTGAATGTACAGTTCAATCCGGCTGCCGCTTACCGTAAATGCAAAATTTACCGGAACAATATAGGGAAATTCCCCGTCTGCCAGGCCGATTCTGACAATTTCGCATTCCTCCATGATCTTGATTATTTCCGTAAAATCCGTGATCTCTCTGTCTTTTCTTCTCATTGCAGACTCCTCCCTGCTAATTGTTACATTAATTCCATATTAATTGACTTTTCAGTGAACCCGCAATCAGTATACATTTTGCGGGCTGTTTCATTTCTTGCGTTTACCGTTAGCTCAATCCCGTCGCATCCCGTTTTATCTTTTAATTCTTTCAGGAAATCGAAAAACGCATGTCCGATTCCTCTCCCCCGATATTTCTCATCCACTGCCATAGAATCAATAAAAATGATATTTCTCGTCACCTGAACCGGATTTTCGATATGACGGTACTGAATAAATAAAATACCTGCAACATGTTCTCCGTATTCCGCAACAAAAAAGAATTTATCATTAACCGCCTGTTCATAATCGCTTCCACTGTTTTGTAATCATCAATCGCTGCATTTCTGATATGAATTTCCATTTTCCCGCTCCTTTTGCAATAACTGCCTTCGCTGTGATCACATAAAGCATTATAGCACAAAATAAGCAGACTCACATATTTTTAGAAAAGAAAATGCGATTGATAAGGCCGGTTAAAAAGTATACCATAGTTGAAGGAGGCAGGGATTCATATGAAGGTGGAATTGAGAAATATTGATGCCGGAAATATAGAAGAGTGTGAAGCCCTTCAGGTAGCAGAGGAACAGGCGCAGTATATTGCTTCAAACATAGACTCATTAAAGGAAGCTGACGCAAACAGTAATGTTGCGAGACCCTTTGCCGTTTATATTGACGATAAAATGGTTGGATTTACCATGTTCGCATTTGATGAAGATTACGAAGACCCAAATGACAGATATTGGTTATGGCGGTTTATGATCGATAGAAACTTACAGGGTAAAGGGTATGGCACGCTGGCGTTAAGGGAAATTATAAGCTACTTTAAGGAGAACGGCGCTCATAATATAAAACTCTCTACAAAAGAAAGTAATGTTACGGCGCTTTCTTTATATCATAACTTCGGATTTCAGGAAAACGGAGAAATGAATGACGGGGAAATAGTTTTGAACCTTAATCTGTGATCTTAACACCCTCTTGGAATTGTGTTTCAGATACTTTGGTAATCAAGCACAAAGGCATCTATATCTGAGTAATGTCTAACTTGTATGCCCGTCTTTCTGTACTCTTTTAGATATGCATTCAAAATATCGTCATAGGCATTCGCCGTCTTATGCAGCTCTTGTGAATCATACCCTCCCAGGACATCATATCTGTCAATATTCACCTCACTTTCAATTTCAGAGAACATTGCATTGGAACTGATCAGGCTCATGAACGCAAGATGTCTGTTTCCCGTTTCGGCTGCTGCATGCATCTTGTTCCGCCAATTTGAATACATCTCCTCATAAGTACCAATAAGCGCATCTCCCGTTACCGCTTTCTCCTGTACGGCAATGGTTTCTTTCACATGATGAAACACAGCTACTGTTTCTTTCATTAGTGTGGATAAATGCTCTTGTACAGAAGCAACAGAAGTGGCTGATATTACATCATCTATCAGGTCACAAAGTCTTTCTGGTCTTTTCTGCATTGCGTTCAGCTCTACATAAGCACGTTTTACTCCATAACGGAAATACTGCTTATTTAACATGGCTATTGCATTCTCGACATAATAAATGACCCTGCCCGCTCCATCTAACACGTCAGATTTGTTCTCTGAAATCATAGCTAATGTGTAGCCATGTTCCGCCTCTTTTAACAGCTTCTCCGCTTTTGCATAATCTTCCTCTGAGAAAGGGGCGGACAAAATATCTTTTACTGATTTTCGCAGTACATCCAATCGCTCTCTGTATTTCTCATCTGCACAGTAAACGATTTTGGCATCCATCAGTTTGGAAATGTTCGGGTGTTCATATCTGGCATCATTCTGTAAACGTTCCCATGTGACACAGTAGATGTCATGTCCGACCTGTAAGTCATCCTGGATAAAGGCACATGCCAATTTCCCGCCTCTTTCATCATTGATCAGAATGAGTAAATCTAAGTCTGACTTTTCATAAAAGTCTCCTGTCATAAATGAACCGTTGATTCCTATTAAGGCCAGGGAACCGGGGCATACAGTATCTGCCTTTTTTATGACTGCATCTATTATCTTTTGATTTCTTTCTTCCAAATATTTCATATATTTTCTCCCTTTTTAGAAAAGCGTTCAAATTACCTTTTCTTAACTATAACATTTACTATAACATTTTGTAAGCAACGATACAATGATTGGAAGAATACATTTCAGCCTGAATTGCGCTCTCTGTGAAAATAAATTATAATGATACCGATGACACAATTACCGATAAATTTAACTGTTGGGAGGTACAGGACATATGTGTCTGATATATTATCAAGACCAGGATATATTGATACGCAATCTGCAGCAGAGTGACGCTCAGATCATTACAGAGGAGGAAATTGCTCAGGGGTGGCATTCTGATATAGAAAAATATCAGATGAGACTGCGGGATCAGGCGGAAGGAAGATCAATATCTCTGGTCGCCGAATATAAGGGCAATATCGCGGGATATATAAATGTATATCCGAATTCAGAGTGGGGCGCATTTGGAAATCAGGGTTACCCGGAAATTGTTGACTTTGGCGTATTGGAAAAATACCGCAGAAATGGAATCGGAAGTAAATTAATGGATATTGCAGAGCAGATATCCGCCGGGTATGCCGATGTTGTTTATCTTGGAGTCGGCATGCACTACGGCTATGGAAGCGCACAGAGAATGTATGTAAAACGCGGGTATATTCCCGATGGCTCCGGCGTATGGTATGGCGATAAGGTCTGCGAGCAATATGCCGATTGCAGGAACGATGATGACCTGGTGCTCTATTTTTCAAAAGAGCTGCCGCACTCAGAAGAAAGGAGTCTTTCGTGAAAGTAACCTTCATCTGCCACAGCTGTTTCCTGGTGGAGGCAGCGGAATGTTATTACTTGTTTGATTATTATAAGGGGGAACTTCCCGCTCTGGACACAGACAAACCTTTGCTGGTGTTTGTGAGCCACAGTCATCAGGACCATTACAACCCTGCCGTATTTGCCATGCTGAGACAAATGGGAATGAAAAAAGTCGGCGCCGTATTTCCCAATGACATCAAACTTAAGAACTATCCTGAGGGGTGGACGCTCCTGAAGGATAGCAGGGCATCTGTCAATAACGAAAAGATTTCCGGCAACGGGACGACTTTCGGCAGCGGAACGGCTTCCCTTAACATGACTGACCCTGCTGCCCGGAACTGCACAGATATGGATGTATTGAATGGCCATATTTTCAAAGTTTATCACAGCCGGGAGTATGATCTGCCCTGCCGCACCCATATCAGGACACTCCTCTCCACAGATTCGGGAGTGGCGTATCTGCTGACTTGTCCCGAGGGTACTTTCTATCATGCCGGTGATTTGAATGACTGGATCACAGAGGATACTCCCGATGCAGAGCGCAGACAGATGACGGGAAGCTTCCGGGCCGCTCTGCGCCCATTAAAGGACACTTCCATAGACTATGCCTGTCTGCCCCTGGATCCCCATCTGGGCTGTTACTATGCTGACGGCTTCCTCTACTTCCTGCAGCATATCGGCGCAAAAAAAGTTTATCCCATGCATTTCTGGGACAAACCGGAAACTGCAGACCAGTTTCTCCGGGAAAACCCGGAGTATGGGGAAATTGTGGTTTGCATATAAAATTTTCTTAGTGAAATATTTGACAGATGTAAAGAAAAGTTTTCAGTATAGTATAAAAAAGAGGGATACACCGTTCCGGAAAATCTGTTATATTACAGCAGATCATGGAGGAAGTCGGCCGGGAAACCGACAATATCATCAGCTTGAATTTTGAAGACAAACGCGTTTCCGCGAATATTAAAGACAGCAGTGCGCTGATTGATTATGTTGAGAATCATCGTAAAAACGGAAAATGTTACCTGTTTTTTGATGAAATTCAGGTCCTTGACGGCTGGCAGGACGCCTGCAAAACTTTACGCCTTTACGACTACTCAGATTTTATCACCGGTTCTAACTCAAAATTGTTGTCCGGTGAGTTTACAAAAGAGCTTAGCGGAAGATATGTTTCATTT
>JAIDME010000325.1 GCA_029050705.1 Acetatifactor sp. | reverse complement strand
TGCTCAGCCTGATGTTTGGACTTTTGCTTATGTGGTTTGCGCTGATCTTGAGTTTTGGGGTGGTAGTTCTTTCTATGTTTGTTGTACTTTTTGTCCTGTTGATCGTGGGAGGAATGTGTATTCCGGTTGACCCGCTGGTAGGATTGGGGCTAATAGGCGGCGGTCTGTTCTGCGGCGGTTTAGGTATTCTGTTTCTGATGCTGACGGTAGCCATGGCAGGAATTGCCACACCTGCAATTTTCAGAGGTATCGGTTATTTGTTCCGCTTCGGAAAGAAGAAGGCCATAGCATGAAAGAAGACAGCTCCCTTATTGGGAATAGAAATTTGCGGAGGTAAGCAGGAGTGGAAAAAAATAAAATTGCAAGCGGCGTATCTGCATGGATGAAATCAAATGTTATATGCATATCCCTGGTAATGCTGTTTGTTGTTCTGTATCTGATTACATCAGCCATACCTGCGGTTTTTTCAGGGCTTGCCACCTGTGACATTGAATATTTAAATCACGAATATTACAGGTGGATTACATCTATTTTTTTACATTTTAATATGCAGCATCTATTTTTTAATTCTCTTGCGCTGCTTGCAGCAGGTTCCCTGCTCAGTCCGTTTATCGGCAGGATGAAAACCCTGCTCCTGTTTGTATTGTGCGGAGCACTTGCCGAAGTGGTGTACTCATTTATTGTCAATAACGGTATGGGTAATTACGGTGCGGGTTCATCCGGCGGAATATTCGCCTTAATTGCGGCGCTTATGGTCTGCTTTCTCAGGTATCCGAATGGTTTTTCGGGAAAGTGGTACAGACCCGACACAATTATTGTGATTCTGTTCTTTGTGTTTGCAAATGACAATATTGGTTCGTTTATGACGCATTTATTCGGTTTTACGATCGGTATTATAATTAGTTTTTTATTGGTGCAATTCAGACTGATCAAGGCAAAAAATAAATTATCAGAACGGAGGAAAATATGAAAAAATTTATGAAGGGCTGTGCCATTACAGCATTGATTCTCCTGGCGCTGGGGATAGCACTTGCGGCAGCAGCAGGAACGGTGAAGGGAAGAGCGACGATTGCCCGGGTGGTGGAGACTGTAACGGGAGGCAGAGTGTCTGTGAATTTTGACAATTTTATAAACTGGGGGATTCAGCTGGGGGACAATATTTCAGGCAGTCTGCCCGACACGGGATACAGAATTGATGATGCTGCCAGCTTTGATTCCCGCTATGAAATAATGAGCGGGGATATAGAAAAGTTCTGTCTCGGTGAAGATGTGGAGGAATTGGAAATAGAGGCGGGCGGCTGCATATTTGACACTCAGGTATCCGGTGACAATTCTTTCTATGTTAAGGCGTCTGATTCCGGAAAGTTCCAGGCATATCTGGAAAACGGAACCCTCTATATCAGAACGACTACCAGTTCCAGGTCATGGAATAACTGGAACAGCTGCAAGGTCACGCTCTATGTGCCGGAAAGTTATCATTACAGGGAAGCGGAGATTGAGCTGGGAGCCGGTGAGCTGGAGTTCGAATCGCTGAATGCGGACAAGGTATCTCTGGGAGTGGGAGCCGGTCAGATTTCAGCAAACGGTCTCCAGGCGGATTCTCTGGAGATGGAGATAGGAATGGGTCAGATTGATATGAAGGATGTGAATGTGAAGGACCTGAAAGCAGAGATCGGTATGGGGAATCTCATGGTGGAAGGAAACATTGACGGCAATGTGGATGCA
>JAIDME010000324.1 GCA_029050705.1 Acetatifactor sp. | reverse complement strand
TTTGACTGCTCTGTGCCCGTTATCTCGGCGGTGGGACACGAGACGGATACCACCATCATTGACTTTGTTTCCGACCAGCGGGCACCGACACCTTCCGCAGCTGCAGAACTGGCTGTGGCGGACATTCGGGAGGTGCTGGGTGATATCGAGGCATTAAGAAATGAGCTGCGGCGGTTAATGCAGCGGAAGCTGCAGGAGGGCCGAATGACGGCGAAACAGGCGGAGCTTCGTTTGAAAGCCGCCAGTCCGGCGAGCCGCATCCGGGAGAAGAAGATGCGGCTGCTTGGCATGGAAGAGCAGCTGCAGCACAGGATGGACCGACTGCTTCAGGTAAGACGGCATCGGACGGAGCTCTACATTCAGCGGTTGAAGGGACTTTCCCCATTGGAAAAGCTGAGCAGCGGTTATTCCTATGTATCAGATCAAAAGGGTAAAAATATAAAATCTGTGAAACAGGTGGAGACGGGACAGTGTGTGACGGTCCGGGTAAAAGACGGAAGCTTTGAAGCAAGCGTAAAGGGAGTGCAGGGAGTGAAGATTTTCTAAGGCAGAAAAGTATGCTGCCTAAGAAAATCTAAGTCACTCCCGGAAGAATCTCAGAGCGAACAGGTTCGCTCATGCGATTCTTCACGCAGTTTATATAAATGGATTGTGTCTGCGCCCAAATTACCGGGTTGCGGCAAGAATGGAGATTAACTATGGAAGAAAAAAACAATGAGATCAGCCTGGAGGAGAATTTTGACAGGCTGGAGGAAATCATAGAACAGCTGGAGAGCGATGACATTCCCCTGGAGGATGCCTTTCAGGCATACAGCAGCGGAATGAAGCTCTTAAAGACCTGCAATGACCAGATAGACCGGGTGGAGAAGCAGGTGTTAAAGCTTACGGAGGAAGGAAATCTGGAGGCGTTTGAAGATGGAGAACAGTGAATTCAGGGCTTTGCTGGAGAAAAAAAAAGACCAGCTGAATGAAATTCTGGAGAGGTATCTTCCTGCAGAGGAGGGGACGCAGAAGACTGTGATCGAGGCGATGAATTACAGTGTCAGGGCAGGAGGAAAGCGACTTCGGCCCATGCTGATGTGGGAGACATTTCTGCTCTGCGGCGGCAGGGAGGAAGACAGGATGTTTGTGGAGCCGTTTCTGGCGGCGGTGGAAATGATACACACCTATTCACTGGTGCATGACGATCTTCCGGCCATGGACAATGATGAGTATCGCCGGGGCAGAAAAACCACATGGGCGGTATACGGAGAGACTATGGGTATACTGGCGGGAGACGGGCTTTTGAATTATGCCTTTGAGACGGCTATGCGCACCTTTGACTTCTGCGGCTGCACCGGAGAACCTGTTACATCTCTGTACAGTTCACGGGAATATCTGGACAGAGCGGCAAGAGCGTTGTCTGTGCTGGCCCGGAAAGCGGGCATCTGTGGTATGATAGGCGGCCAGACGGCGGATATTGAGGCAGAAGGGCAGTCCGAAGACATAACCGAAGCGCAGCTTATGTTCATTCATGAACATAAGACGGCAGCGCTGATACAGGCGGCAATGACGGTGGGAGCAATCCTGGCAGGCGCGGGGCAGGAGCAGATTGAAGCCCTGGAAAAATGTGCGTACAATATCGGAATTGCATTTCAGATTCAGGATGACATACTGGATGTGGTGGGAGACAGTACAGAACTGGGAAAGCCTGTGGGGAGCGATGAGCAGAACGGGAAACAGACCTATGTGACGCTGAAAGGACTGGAACAGGCCAGGGCAGATGTGGAGACTTTATCTGACGAGGCGGTCCGGATACTGGACGGGGTTTCGCACGGGCACAGTTTTCTGAAGCAGTTAGTTTTGGAGTTGATTCATCGCACAAAATAGGAATCCGCTACGGAAAGGCACATAACATGTTTTTGGAGAACATAGAGAAGGCAAATGATATAAAGCAGATAAACAAGGAAAACTGGGGCGAGCTTGCACAGGAGATCCGGAAATTTCTGATTGAAAAGATCAGTGTCACAGGGGGACATCTGGGTTCCAATCTGGGGGCGGTTGAGCTGACCATGGCGCTTCACCTTGCACTCAACCTGCCGGAGGACAAAATTATCTGGGACGTAGGACATCAATCCTACACTCATAAGATATTGACGGGCAGGAAGGACGGATTTGATTCTCTGCGCCAGTTTCACGGCATGAGCGGTTTCCCGAAGAGGAAGGAAAGCAGCTGCGACGTATTCAATACGGGGCACAGCTCCACTTCCATTTCGGCGGGGCTTGGTCTGGTCAGGGCGAGGGATATACGAGGGGAAAACAATACCATCGTCTCGGTCATCGGCGACGGCTCTCTGACGGGGGGCATGGCATATGAAGCGCTGAACAATGCGGCAAAGCTGGAGACGAATTTTATCATTATTCTCAATGACAACAATATGTCCATCTCAGAGAATGTGGGCGGTGTATCAAAATATCTGAACAATATCCGTACAGCTACCGGCTACCTTGATCTGAAGGCGGGAATATATCAGGCCCTGAAGGGAACGAGAAGGGGAAATAACACCATCAAGACAATCCGCAGGGCGAAGAGCAGCTTCAAACAGCTGGTGATACCGGGAATGTTCTTCGAGGACATGGGTATTACATATCTTGGCCCCGTAGACGGACATGACATTGAGGGGCTTGTGAGAGTCATGGGAGAGGCAAGGCGCGTAAAGGGGCCGGTGCTGATTCATGCCCTGACCCAGAAGGGAAAAGGATATGCACCTGCGGAGCGGCATCCGGCCCGATTCCACGGGGCGGAGCCATTTGACATTGAGACGGGGCTGCCTTCCAAACCAAGAACCGTGGCGAACTATACAGATGTGTTCTCTACCGTCATGTGTAAGCTGGGGCAGCGGGATGAGAGAATTGTGGCTATCACTGCGGCCATGCCGGACGGTACAGGGCTGAAGAGATTTCGAAATATGTATCCGGACCGTTTCTTTGATGTGGGGATTGCGGAGGAGCATGCGGCCACTTTTGCAGCCGGTCTGGCGGCAGGGGGACTGAAACCTATTGTGGCGGTGTATTCCTCTTTTCTGCAGAGGGCTTATGACCAGATTCTTCATGATGTGTGCATCCAGAATCTGCCGGTGATATTTGCCATAGACAGGGCGGGGCTGGTGGGAAGTGACGGCGAGACTCACCAGGGCATCTTTGATTTTACATATCTGACCGGCATTCCCAATATGTGCGTCTGCGCGCCTAAAAATAAATGGGAGCTCTCGGATATGATGAAATTCGCCGTTTCCTATGATGCACCCATAGCGGTGCGCTATCCCAGAGGCAGTGCCTATGACGGGCTTAAGGACTATCGCATGCCCATTGAACTGGGAAAGGCGGAGTGGATATACAGAGAATGGGAGGTTGCACTGTTTGCTGTCGGCAGCATGGTGAAGACGGCGGAGAACGTCAGGGAACAGCTGAAAAGTAAGGGCTATGGCGTCAGTCTTGTGAATGCCCGGTTTGTGAAGCCTGTTGACGAGGATGCCGTGAAGGAGGCATGCAAAGATCATATGCTGATTGTTACGATGGAAGAGAATGTGGCCTGCGGCGGCTACGGTGAGAAGGTGCTGGACTGCATGAACAGGAACGGACTTCGCAATCAATGCTTAAACATCAGCATTCCGGATGCCTATATAGAGCATGGCAATGTGGAAGCGCTAAAGCAGGAGGTGGGCATAGATGCGGACAGTATTGTAAAGCGCATCTGCCAATTGCTGGAGGCCGGCATATGAAGGAGCGGCTGGACGTTATTTTGGTGAACCGGGGCTATGCGGCTTCTCGGGAGAAGGCAAAAGCCATTATCATGTCGGGGAATGTCTATGTCAACGGCCAGAAGGAGGACAAGGCAGGAACTGCCTTTGACGAGAGCAAAATACAGTTGGAGGTCAGAGGACACGCTCTGAAGTATGTGAGCCGGGGGGGCTTAAAGCTGGAGAAGGCCATGGAGGTGTGGGGACTTTCCATGGAGGGCAGAATCTGCATGGACATAGGGGCGTCTACAGGGGGATTTACCGACTGTATGCTTCAAAACGGAGCGGCAAAGGTGTATTCTGTGGACGTGGGACACGGGCAGCTTGCCTGGAAGCTGAGGAATGATGAGAGAGTGGTCTGCATGGAACAGACCAATTTCAGATATATGGTCAGGGATGACATAGAGGACGATCTGGATTTTGCCAGCGTGGATGTATCGTTTATCTCCCTGACAAAGATTTTGATTCCGGCGCGGAACCTGCTGAAGCCGGGAGGCGAGATGGTGTGCCTGATCAAGCCGCAGTTTGAGGCCGGCAGGGAGAAAGTGGGTAAGAACGGCGTAGTCAGAGAACCGGAGATACACCGGGAGGTCATTGAAAAAATTGTTGATTATGCGGACAGCATCGGGTTTAAAGTGCTGCACCTGGAGTATTCTCCTGTCAAAGGGCCGGAGGGAAATATAGAGTATCTTGTGCATCTGAAGAAGGAGAGCGAACCGGAGGAGACAGTCCGTATGCTCACGGAGCAGGAGGCGGAGGCAGCACTGAGAGATATTACACAGGGGGGGAACGGCCTGTCCGGGAGCGGCGAGTGGCAGACCATCATCCGGGAGACCGTGGAGAACTCTCATTTAAAGCTTAAGAATGGAGTATTATGAAGCATTTTCTGATTTATACAAACAGCCATAAGGATAAAGATTTGACTGTAACGGAAAGAATCCGCAGCTATCTGGAGACAAAAGGGCAGCGGGTTTCTCTGAAGATGGAAGGTATTGACTGGAAGGAAGCGGCGGACTGTATTATTGTTCTTGGAGGCGACGGGACAGTGCTTCGG
>JAIDME010000323.1 GCA_029050705.1 Acetatifactor sp. | reverse complement strand
AGATTAAGATGGCTCAGGGGGCTAAGCCCGGCGAGGGCGGGCATCTGCCCGGAGGAAAGGTCTATCCCTGGATTGCAAAAACCAGGCATTCCACCCCGGGGGTTGCGCTGATTTCCCCGCCTCCTCACCATGACATTTATTCCATAGAGGATCTGGCACAATTGATTTACGACCTGAAGAATGCCAACAAGAAGGCCAGAATTTCCGTGAAGCTGGTGTCTGAGGCAGGAGTGGGCACCGTAGCTGCAGGCGTTGCCAAGGCGGGGGCCCAGGTCATTCTGGTGTCAGGATACGACGGGGGCACCGGTGCGGCGCCCAGAAGCTCCATTCACAATGCAGGGCTGCCCTGGGAACTGGGGCTGGCGGAGACCCACCAGACCCTGATCATGAACGGTCTGAGAAATAAGGTGCGCATCGAGACCGATGGCAAGCTTATGAGCGGAAGGGACGTAGCTATTGCAGCGATTCTGGGGGCGGAAGAATTCGGATTTGCCACGGCGCCTTTGGTGACTATGGGCTGCGTCATGATGAGAGTCTGCAATCTGGACACCTGCCCTGTGGGCGTTGCCACTCAGAATCCGGAGCTTCGAAAGAATTTTAAGGGCAAGCCGGAATATGTGGAGAATTTCATGCGATTTATCGCTCAGGAGCTTCGGGAGTACATGGCTGCGCTGGGTGTTAAGACGGTGGATGAACTGGTGGGCCGCACGGATCTGCTGAAGCGGAAAGAAAATCTGACCGGAAAGTATGCACAGGTGGATCTCACCCGGATCCTGGAAAATCCCTATCAGGGTTCCAGGCAGAAATATACCTTTGATGCGAAGCAGGTGTATGATTTTGAACTGGAGAAGACTCTGGATGAGAAGGTGTTGCTGAAGCATCTGGGCAAGGCTGTTGAGGCCGGACAAAAGAAGAGCATTGAGGTGGATGTGTCCAATACAGACAGAACGTTTGGCACTATTCTTGGCAGTGAGATTACCAGAAAACTTGGGGATGATGTGGAAGAAGATACCTACCGCGTGCTGTGCAGCGGCGCGGGAGGGCAATCCTTCGGAGCCTTTATCCCAAGGGGCCTGACTCTGGAGCTGGTGGGCGATTCCAATGATTATTTCGGGAAAGGTCTCTCCGGCGGAAAGCTGATTGTCTATCCTCCGGCGGGAAGCACCTTTGAGGCATCAGAGAATATTATTATCGGCAACGTTGCACTCTACGGAGCCACCAGCGGCAAAGCCTTTATAGCGGGAGTGGCCGGGGAGCGGTTCTGTGTCCGCAACTCAGGCGCCAGCGCGGTAGTGGAGGGCGTGGGAGACCATGGCTGCGAGTATATGACCGGCGGGCGTGTAGTGGTGCTGGGACGCACCGGCAAGAATTTTGCCGCAGGCATGAGTGGAGGCATTGCTTATGTGCTGGACGAGGGCAATGACCTTTACAAGCGTTTGAATAAGGAAATGGTTTCCTCCGGTGAGATTACCTCCAAGTATGATGTGCTGGAGCTGAAGAATATGATCCAGGAGCATGTGGCGCTGACCAACTCAGAGAAGGGCAAGAAGATTCTTGACAACTTTGAGGAGTATCTGCCGAAGTTCAAGAAGATTATCCCTCACGATTATGAGAGGGTGTTAAAGACTATCGTGCAGATGGAGGAGAAGGGGTTGAGCGCGGAACAGGCGCAGATAGAGGCGTTCTACGCAAACACACGCGAATAGGGAATGAAGACAGGAGGAAATCAAAATGGGAAAACCGACCGGTTTTATGGAATATAAGAGAGAAGTCAGTAAGGCGCAGGATCCGAAAAAGCGAATAAAGCATTTTCAGGAATTTCATGAGCACCTGTCCAGGGAGCAGCAGCAGCTCCAGGGTGCAAGATGTATGGAATGCGGAGTACCCTTCTGCCAGGCGGGTATGATGATCTGCGGTATGGCAAGCGGCTGCCCCCTGCACAATCTGGTTCCTGAATGGAATGACCTTGTGTATACAGGCAACTGGCAGCAGGCGTACAACCGTCTGAAGAAGACCAACAATTTTCCGGAGTTCACCTCCAGGGTGTGCCCTGCGCTTTGTGAAGCGGCGTGTACCTGCGGGCTGAACGGCGACCCGGTGGCCACAAAGGAAAATGAATATGCGATCATTGAGAATGCTTACAGGGAGGGCTATGCGGCTGCAGATCCGCCAAAGGTGCGCACAGGCAAGACCATTGCCGTTGTGGGCAGCGGGCCTTCCGGGCTTGCGGCAGCGGACCAGCTGAACAAGCGGGGACATTCAGTCACCGTCTTCGAGCGTGCGGACCGCATCGGAGGGCTGCTGATGTACGGCATTCCGAACATGAAGCTGGAGAAGCAGATTGTGGAGAGAAAGCGGAAGGTCATGGAGGAGGAAGGAGTTACCTTTGTCACCGGAGTGGATGTGGGCAGGGATATGAAGGCCGACAAGCTGCTGCGGGAGTTTGACAGGGTCATCCTGGCCTGCGGGGCATCCAATCCCAGAGATATCAAGGCTCCCGGCAGAGATGCGAAGGGAATCTTCTTTGCAGTGGATTTTCTGAAGGCAAACACGAAGAGCCTGCTGGACTCCGGCTTTGAGGATAAGCAGTATGTGGAGACGAAGGATAAGCATGTCATCATCATCGGGGGAGGGGACACGGGAAATGACTGTGTGGGCACGGCCATCCGTCATGGCGCCAGAAGCGTGACCCAGATTGAGATGATGCCGAAAGCGCCTGACAGGCGGGCTGAGAATAATCCCTGGCCCGAGTGGCCTAAGGTATGCAAGACGGATTACGGTCAGGAGGAGGCCATTGCAATCTACGGGCAGGATCCCCGTATCTATGAATCAACGGTCAAGGAGTTTATCAAGGACAAGAGCGGCAGCCTGAAGGCTGTTAAGATTGTAAAGCTTTCCTGGGAGAAGGATGAGGCCACCGGGCGCATGAATATGAAGGAGGTGCCCGGCAGCGAGCAGGAGCTGCCGGCTGACATTGTGCTCATTGCGGCAGGATTTCTGGGAGCCCAGAGCTACATTGCGGAAGCCTTCGGGGTGGAGCTGAACGAGCGCACCAATGTGAAGACTGAAGCAGGGCAGTATCAGACCAGCAGGGACAATGTGTTTGTAACAGGTGACATGCACAGGGGCCAGTCGCTTGTGGTATGGGCCATCCGGGAGGGCAGAGAGGCTGCAAGGGCTGTGGACGAGAGCCTGATGGGATATTCCAGTCTGGTAGTAGTATAGGCAGGCTATTGATTTTTTAAAATTTACCTGCTTTTAACAGGCAGGTAAATTTTTTGAAATAGTATATTGCAATATATAATAGCTTATGATATGATGTTCTTGTTAACATAAAGTACTTGTAAAATACAAGTATGGATATTATGAGCAGATGGGTACAGATATCACTGAGAAGAAAGGAGGAGCAGGATGAACACGCAGTTCAAGAAAGGGGCACTGGAGCTCTGCGTACTGTCTCAGCTGACCAGGGGAGATAAGTACGGATACGAGCTGACAGAGCGTATTTCCGTAGAAATGTCGATTGCCGGAGGCACGCTTTATCCGATTTTGCGAAAGCTGAAGGAGGATGACTATGTGACTACTTATCTGGTGGAGTCGGAGTCCGGACCGGCCAGAAAGTATTACAGGCTGACGGACAAAGGGCGGCAGTACCAGAGAAATGTGCAGCAGGAGTGGGAAGAGTTTATAAAGGCGGTAAATGAGCTGATCTGGAACTGATTCGGAGAAAAGGAGGAAACAATGACAAAATCAGAATATATGGAAGCTTTACAAAAAAAGCTTGAGTGCTTTAACAGAGAACTGCAGCAGGAAATCGTGGAGGATTATGAACAACATTTCGCGGAGGGCATTGCAGCGGGAAAAACGGAGGAAGAAATTGTTGCGGAATTGGGCAGCATTGAGGATATGATTCAGGAACTTTCCGAGGAGGATCTCAGACAGAGCGGGACGGAAACCCGGGGACAGAAGGAAGACAGTGAGGAAAATGTCTGTGCAGAGGAAGACAGCCAGAGCAATATATATTCGGGAGAATACAAGGCGGTGGTAATTGACGGCGCGGTGGGCGATGTCAACATAGAGCAGTCCGACAACGGGCAGATTTATATTGAGTATCAGAACAACGGCAGTAAAGAATACCGTTTTTATCAGTACGAGGAGGATGGTGTCTTTTATGCCGGGATAAGGAGGGACAAAGGCGCCAGCGCAAAAGAGGCAAAGCGTGCGGTAAAGATTATGCTGTTTGGCAAAACGCTGAACGTGGATTTGGATAATCCCCTCGATTTCGGAAAGACCTTTGCCGGTGTATGGAACAGCAGCGGCGGAATTACGTTGAATGTCAGAATTCCTGCAGAGATGCCAAGGCTGGAAGTGAAGACCGTAAGCGGCGACATCAACGTGAGGAATGTGACTCCGGAGCAGCTTAATATTAACAGTACCAGCGGTGACATTGAAATCCGCCATGTGACGGTTGACCGGCTGAGGCTGAATGCGACCAGCGGTGACATCACGGCAAATCGGATATGCAGCAGTGATGCGGATGTGTGTGTGACCAGCGGCGATGTGGAACTGAATGATGCAGATGTGGGAACATTTCATCTGCAGACAGCCAGCGGCGATTTTTCAGGAAATTACATGAGGGGGAACCGTATGACTGTGGGAACGGGAAGCGGTGACGTGGAATTTGACGGGTGCTTTGAACGGTACAGTATCAGGACGGGAAGCGGTGATGTGGACTTGAGAGCGGAGGCCGGTGCAAAAGAGATACGTGTGGTAAGGGGAAGCGGGGATGGGGAACTGAATCAGACAGCTTTGGAGCGCACGGAAGTAGCAT
>JAIDME010000322.1 GCA_029050705.1 Acetatifactor sp. | reverse complement strand
TGCTTGGGGGTAGTGATGCCCTGCTCTGCCCAACTCACTGCTACTTTTTCTATGTATTTAAAGTCCTTTTTGCCCCGGTCTACGCAATACTGCAGCAGATAATCAATCAGATCATCAGAGAAGTGAAGCACATCGGTAAAATACAGGATAGTCTTCATCTCCGAGGGAGTCAGAGGCTTACCTATGTAGGACTCTGCGACAAACAAAAGCTGCGATGTATTCTGGCGGTTCTTGAATTCGCGGAGCTGCTCTGTGGAGTATATCGGCTTGCAGAAGGAAACAGTATTCTCCACAATGGTCTCTTCTTCGGCAGCGGGTGCAGCCGGCTGAATCGAAGGCACGGGAATAAAAGAGGAGGGCGCGGAAGCCCGGTTCTTTGTCTGGTCGGCATTATTCAGGTCATGGATATGAATTCCCACAAGATTCTTGCTTTTATCAAAGTCAAGAGTGAGCAGACCGGCCTTTTCCCAATATCTTAAAGCACGCACCACATCCTTTTCCGTGTGGTTGAACTTGTCCGCAATATCGGACACACTTGTAGCCAGCTGTGCATTCATCATGCGGAGCAGATAAAGGTAGACCTTCAGCTGCGCGTCATTGGCATCCTTCATATATTCATCAATAAAAAGATTGGACACAGCGGTAAAATCCACATTATTATCCGTATAAATCGTTAAACCGGCCATCAGTTACACATCCTTTTTTTCATTGCTGCGCATCCAATATCCATTGAGCATTGCCTATGGGCAGTGGCGCATCAGATAATGTAAATCTCGCGCAGTAGAGCAAGTATAGCATAAGGATTCCAAAAAAGAAATAGTCAAATTACCGAAACACTTGTGGCTGTTGGATTTTTCGCTAAGTGTGGATTGTGTGGATAATGTGGATATTTTTTTACCAAAAGCACAATCTATGGAAAAAACAGCAAAACATTATACACAATCATGAGACGAAATATCCACAGGTCCGGAAAGGGCTATCCTGATTCCGTCCTGTGGATAATGTGGACAACTATAATCCCAGGAGGTTTTCGCCGACTTTCAGTACGTCACCGGCCCCCATAGTTATCAACAAATCACCGTTTATGCAATTTTCTAACAGAAAATTTTCAATTTCATCGAAGGACGGAAAATAACAGCACTCATGACCGAGAGCTTTTATCTCATCCCGGAGGTCTTCGGAACTGATGCCTAAGTTGTCGGTCTCTCTGGCAGCGTAAATATCGGCGAGGACAATCCTGTCAGCCAGGGAAAGGGCTTTGGCAAAGTCTTTCATGAGTGTCTTTGTTCTGGAGTAGGTATGAGGCTGAAAGACACACCAGAGTGTCTTGTGGGGATATTTTTGCGCCGCGGACAAAGTTGCTGTAATTTCTGTGGGATGATGTGCATAATCATCTATTATAGTTACTCCGCCCACTGAACCCTTAAGTTCAAAGCGCCTGGCGGTTCCGGAAAAAGCGGCCAGCGCTTCCGAGACAGCAGTCCGGTCAACGGAGAGACAGTCCGCCAGGGCGATAGAGGCAACGGCGTTGCTCACGTTGTGAAGGCCGGGAACCTTCAGGCAAAATGACTGAGGTTCAGTTCCCGGACTGTGGAGCATAAAGGCCGGATGGCCAAGGTCGTCATAGGAAATCCGGTCCGGGTAGTAGTCCGCCGACGCTTTGCCCAGAGAATAGGTGATGACCCGGCAGGGCAGCCCATCTGAGATTTCCCTGTAATCAGGGATATCCGCGTTTATGATCAGACATCCTTCCGCCGGTATCAGCTCCGCAAACTTTCGGAAGGAACTGCGGATGTCGGAAAGGTCTTTGAAAAAGTCGAGATGGTCTTCTTCTATGTTAAGGATCATGCCGATGGTGGGAGACAGGCTTAAGAAGCTGTTGGTGTATTCGCAGGCCTCCGCAATAAAGTGTCGTCCGCCTCCGATGCGGATATTTCCTCCAATGGTTTTCAGTATGCCGCCGATGGACAAAGTTGGATCGGCACCGGCGTGGAGAAGAATTTCACTCACCATGGATGTGGTGGTGGTCTTTCCGTGAGTTCCGCTGATGGCTACGGATATTTCGTAATTTTTCATCAATTGTCCCAAAAGCTGAGCTCTGGACAGCCAGGGAATTCCCCTTTCCCTGATAGTCTGAAATTCCAGATTGGTTTCCTTTACGGCACTGGTCAACACAGCGCAGTCTATATCTGAGGTAATATGGGAGGCACTCTCACCGTACTGGACGTTAATTCCTTTAGCCTCCAGAGCCCGGGTAAGGTTGGAGGAATTCCGGTCCGAACCGGACACAGTAAAGCCTTTTTGGGCAAGAAGCTCCGCGAGTCCGCTCATGCTGATGCCTCCGATGCCTACAAAGTAGATGTGGCAGGGGGCATTAAAATCGATTTCGTACATAAGTTACACTTCCTTAATATTTGTTACATTATATTATAAGCATTATGGACACAAAAAACAAATACAAAAAAAACAAACATAAATTGTTCAAAAAATATGTTAAATTTTAACAAATAAAAACAAAAAAAGGAAATTTTTTTGGTAAAAAATATTCACTTTCCATTTAGGGTATGTTATAATCATTACAACATGATAGTTCTAAAGTCCCAGAAGGTTAAAATTTAGGCCATTTGCTGTGAGAATCCTCCGCAGAAGGCTGGACAGAGGTGATGACATGATAAAAAAAGAAATGATTGCCATGTTGTTGGCAGGCGGACAGGGAAGTCGGCTTGGTGTATTGACCGCCATGATGGCAAAGCCGGCAGTTGCATTCGGAGGAAAATACCGCATTATTGATTTCCCTCTCTCCAACTGTATCAATTCCGGAGTGGATACGGTCGGTGTCCTGACAC
>JAIDME010000321.1 GCA_029050705.1 Acetatifactor sp. | reverse complement strand
CAATATTTTCTGTCATATAAACTGGGTCTGTTTCCTTTTCTGATGAAAGCCGGGACTGACTGGTTTTCCTGGAAGATGTTTGTCAGTATGCTTCCGGCGGTGCTCTCTCTGTCTATGGGCGTGATCGCAGGCTTTACCCGCACCACCCGTGCGGAGTTGACCGAGGTCTTAACCAGCGAGTTTATGCTGCTGGCCAGGACGAAGGGCCTGACAAGGACGCAGGCCACCGTGCGTCATGCAATGAAAAACTGTATGGTGGTGGTATTACCTTCTATTTTTGGTGAGTTTGTCGGCATCATGTCGGGGTCATTGATCATTGAGAAAATTTTTTCTATTCCGGGTGTGGGGCAGTTGTATCTGAATTCCATCAACGGAAGGGATTATCCTATGTTTACTATGCTGGTGGTCTTTTATACCACAGTGGGACTGGCAGCCAGTATTGTGGTAGATATCAGTTATGGGTTTATTGATCCCCGCATCAGAATGGGATCGAAAAAGTAAGGGGGCAGACTATGGAGAAAAAAACACAGGATCTGGAGCGTATTCCGAAAGAAAAATTTGAGTTTGCACAATTGGATGAGGCCATTCATGACAAAAAATTTGATACAAAGACCAGAGGCTTTTTTGCAGATGCCATGATTCGTTTCCGCAAAAATCAGTCTTCCGTGATAGCGGCCTATATTATAGCGCTGCTGGTGCTGTATGCTATTATTGTGCCAATTATTGCCCCGATCAAGATGGACAACAAAGATAAGGTATTTATTAACACGCCGCCTTTCATCAGAGCCATCGCCGAAAAGGGATGGGGGATTTTTGACGGCGCGATTGTACACGAGAGTCAGAATGAAGCTCAGATGAATTACTGGAGGGGCATCGGAGTCGAGACCGGCTATGACCCTGTTGTGGAGATCCTCGGAACCTCTGAGACGGTTTCCAGATACAGAGGAAAAGATAAGGTTTCATATTATTATAAGATGTCCACCAACAGATATTATGATACCGGTGTGGTGTATAGAGTGTTTTCCTATAATGAGTTTCAGAATATCCAGGACTGGCAGAATGAGACAGGGATTCAGGTGATATATCCTTATGTGGAGCCTGAGTCTATCAACGGGATCAATGACAATCCCAATATCTGGTATGAAGTGGATTCCAAGGGAGCGGCCCAACTGGACAAGGACGGCAATTTTGTGCCTGTGTATTCCACCAATGCGGCAATTGAAGGCGCTCCATACAACAGCATCCGTATAGCCGGAGATGACGGCAGCTATATCTATAGTGTCCGAAAGTCCGGTTCCGTTCAGGCCAGGGTCTGCTATTATAATTACTATACCTATGTGAACGGATATGAACCTATGTATATTCTGGGAACAAATTCCATGGGAGAGGACCTGTTCTGCGCAATCGGTGTAGGAGCCAGATTTTCACTTATCTTTGCAATTCTGGTGTCTGCGATCAATTTGACGATTGGTGCAATCTACGGTGCGATTCAGGGATATTACGGCGGGGCTGTCGACATGGTGCTGGACAGATTTGCGGATCTTTGTTCCGGCATTCCCATGATCGTTGTGACGGTGCTGTTCCAGCTTCATCTGGCAGCAAAAGTGGGAACCATAGGAGCTTTTCTGTTTGCTTTTGTCATGACAGGCTGGATCGGTATGAGTGCCCTGGTCAGAAAGCAGTTTTACCGTTTTAAGAGTCAGGAATTTGTATATGCGGCACGGACACTGGGGGCGTCGGACAAGAGGCTGATGTTCAAGCATATATTCCCCAATGCCATAGGCACCATCATCACAAGCTGCGCCCTGGTCATTCCTTCCGTTATACTTTCCGAGACTACAATGACATATCTGGGCATTGTAAACATCAGTGATTTTGCGGGAAGCAGTATCGGTACATTGCTGTCAAAAGCACAGAGCGCCATGACTACATCACCCCATGCCATGCTGTATCCGTCTATCTATTTTGCTTTACTGCTGATCTGCTTTAACCTGTTCGGAAACGGCCTGAGAGATGCATTTAACCCTACAACGAGAGGAGTGGAGGACTGAGATGGAGAAAAAATTATCGGTTAGAAATCTTACCATATCCTTCAGAACTGCCAATGGCCGGGTGCAGGCTGTGCGGGGAATCGATTTTGATCTTGCCAAGGGCGAGACGCTGTCCATTGTGGGTGAGTCCGGTTCCGGAAAATCCGTGACCAGCAAGGCAATCCTGGGGATTCTTGCCGGGAATGCCATTATTGAAGGCGGCGAGATCATTTATGACGGCAAGGACTTGCTGAAGCTGTCCGAGCAGGAATTCCATAAGATCCGCGGCGACAAGATTGCCATGATATTTCAGGACCCTATGTCCAGCTTAAATCCTATTGTCAGAATCGGGCGACAGCTGACAGAAGCCATGATCCTAAAGGGAAAAGCACGCCAGAGGGAGAGCCGGGCCTGTTTCAACGGGTATCTGAAGGATCTGAAAATAAATATGACTGCCGCGATCGCCGGAGACGATAAGGAAAAGGCGGCGCAGCTTGCAAAAAAATGCGCCGATTTTGATAAGTTTGAGTACAAGCATCTGGAACTGGAGAAGGCTTACAGCATTGCCCATGAGGCGGCGCAGGAGGCAGTGGATGACATTGCCGACC
>JAIDME010000320.1 GCA_029050705.1 Acetatifactor sp. | reverse complement strand
TTCTTTTTCTTTGCCATAGTGATACCGATAAATACTGCTACTGCGCAAACTGCTGCAATAATCAGCATCAGCAGTCCGTAAGACAAAAACATTCTTCCGAATTCAACCAGCTTTCCCATAACTCAGGCCTCACTTCTCAAATCTTCTACTTTTGTAACTATTTAGTTACAGTATAACAATCTCATCCGTTTCCGTCAAGTGAAACACGCCCTTATCTCCAGCTTCCGGTGGCAAGAAACTGCTCTGCCTGCCGGAATGCCCGGGCTGTAATCTCCCTGTCATAGCCAATCAACTCCAGCAGCCTGATAGCATTCCGGCTGGAAGCCTTCCCTGTCTGCAGACGGTAATTAAAGCTGATGTCGCCGTCCCGTACATCTTCCTCAAAATGATAATTATCAAATTCCTCCTGCAGAAGCTCAGTAAGCTCAATATCGTGGGTGGCAGCGAAACAGAATATCCCGCCGAGAGACTTTAATATCTGGGTAGAGGCTGCAATCCTCTCCACAGTATTGGTCCCCCGCAGCACCTCGTCCACAAAGCATAAAACGGGTCCGTCTCCCGATGCCGCAGCGTCCAAAATCCGCTTTAACGCCTTAATTTCCACAATATAGTAGCTCTCTCCACCAGCCAGGTCATCCCGCAGCGCCATGGAGGTATAGACCCGGAAAAAGGGAGCGCGGTATCTGTCCCCGACACAGGTATTCACCGACTGAGCCAGTATGGCATTGATTGCCACCGTTTTTAAAAAGGTAGATTTTCCGGAAGCGTTTGAGCCTGTCAGCAGCACTCCCCGTTCGGCGGAAATGCTGTTCTTTACAGGATGTTCCAGCATTGGGTGATACCCCTCCTCCAGTTCCAGTCTGCCCTCCTGCACAAACTCAGGGCGGCACCATCCGTTTTCCAGAGACTCCCTGAATATCCATACCGAGACAGCTGTCTCCAGGTATCCTGCGGTGCTTATCAGAACATCTACATCCTCTACATGTTCACGCAGAACCCGAAGCATCCCGTTAAACTTAATCAGATCCACATGAAAGACCATGCGGATATAATCCATCAGAATCCCTATGATATCTCCGGAGGCGTTACCGCCCCGGACAGAGCTGGAATTCATGACCCAAAAGCTGTTTCGTCTCATGGCCTGAAGCTTTTTCCTGTGGATACGAATCTGTTCCAGCTCCTCGCCGCATCCCGAAAGCCCTGTCTTTTCCAGTTCGTCGCAGACGCCCAGCAGGCGTATGATATATGCAAAGCTGATAATGTATGGGTCAATTTCACCCTTCTCCTTAAAGTAGGAAATAATGTTGTAGATCATCAGCACAGCCAATCCCGCAAGGCCCAGAGAAAAATTTATCCGGCACAGAACGATCAGCGGCAGAAAAAGCAAATCCAGGAATAAATGCTTCCTGTTGCTC
>JAIDME010000032.1 GCA_029050705.1 Acetatifactor sp. | reverse complement strand
GCCATCATATAGCAGTACGTTGGAGCAATTCTCCACAGCAGCATACATGCTGGCAAGCTTCCACTGCCCGCATCGCTGCATCATATGGTTTCCGCAGTCATTGTCCACAGGCGCCCGCCAGAAATTGGGCCTTGGTGTCGTCTTCAGCAGTTCCCTGCCGCCGTATCGGTAGGACACCAGCCCGCCGCCATTGGAAAACAGCGCTTCGAACTCTTCTCCCCTCACGCCGATATTGCTCTTCCCTTTGATAATCTCCAGAGGCTTCTTCACAGCCACAGGACTGTCTGTGATATAGCCGCTGCAGGAGTCTCTTCTGAACACACCCTGCCCGAAAGCCACCTCATGACCCGCCCTCGCCCAGGGAGTATCCTCCTTCAGCCGGAAAGAAACCGTCACCGTATACTCCTCTGCCCACTCGAGCAGTGCCTTCTCAGGCAGTGTAAAAGGCAGCGGGAACTCTCCGTCGCAGCCGGGCGCCACATCCGCTGCGATCGGCCTCTCCTCAACAAGCCGGCCCTGCCGTTCCATTCGGACTAAGCAGTCAAAAGAACCGGTATTAACAAAAAGATTCTTATTGATAACCCGGAATCCTTTCTCACTCACTTCCACAGAGATATTCTGGTAATTGTACTTTACCTCCTGCATCTTGGGGGAAGGCGTTCTGTCACCGCCGTAAACAATACCGTTTCCACTGAAATTGTAATCGCAGGGTCTGTCATCAAAATCACCGCCGTAAGCCTGGAACTCGTTGCCATAGCGGTCTTTCTTATATATGGACTGGTCCACGTAATCCCAGATAAATCCGCCCTGGTACAGCAGCTCCCTGTCGGTGAGATCCGTGTATTTGTGCATAGCCCCGCAGGAGTTCCCCATGGCATGAGTATACTCGCAGCAGATAAAGGGCTTGCTTCTGTCCTTTTTCAGCCAGTCTTCGATGGAAGCCGCTGAAGGATACATTTGACTCTCAATATCGCTGGTATCAGGATAGCTCCTGTCATGGCAGATACCTTCATAATGTACCACGCGCCCTTTGTCATGCTCCCGCAGAAACTGTGACATATCAAAAATATTTTTTCCGCCATAAGCTTCATTTCCACAGGACCAGATCAAGATGGCGGGATGATTCTTGTCCCTCTCATACATGGATTCCACTCTGTCCAGCATCATGGCATTCCACTCCGGGCGGTTGCCGGGCACAATATCCTCCATGGGAATCTGCTTTGCAAGCGCTGCCGTCCATGAGCCGTGGGATTCCAGGTTACATTCGTCTATCATATACAGCCCCAGTCGGTCACACAGCCCGTAAATCCTGGAGTCATCGGGATAATGGCAGGTGCGGATCGCATTGATATTATGCTGCTTCATAGTAACCAGATCCTGCCACAGTTCCTCCTCGCTGACCACCCGGCCGGTGCGCGAGCTAAATTCATGGCGGTTTACGCCTTTGAACACAATGCGCCTGCCGTTGAGCTTCATCAGCCCATCCGCAATCTCAAACCGCCGGAAGCCCACCTGCACGGGAATCATCTCCTGCAGCTGCCCTGCTTCGTCAAATACCTCCAGCTCCAGCTTATACAGATTAGGTTCCTCTGCGCTCCAGAGAAGAGGCCTCTCCACAGGAATCACCAAATGGCTCTCCTCACTCAGAGCCTCTGACACCTCTGCGATTTTATGACGCTTCGTCACCTGACCGCAATTCACCCGGAATGCGGGATCAAACCGAAAGCTTATCTCCTCTCTGAACAGAGCCGCCTGCACCTTCCCCGGCCTTGTGACTTTCAGATCCAGCACGAGTTCCCCCTTCCGGAAACTGCCATCCAGAAGAGTCTGCACTTTCATATCTGCAATATGTACTTCGGGCACCGTATAGAGATATACATCCCGGAAAATTCCGGAAAAACGGAAAAAATCCTGATCCTCACACCAGCTGCTGGAACTCCACTTGAATACCCTGGCCGCCAGCTTATTTTCTCCCTCTTTTATATAAGGTGTCAGATCAAACTCCGAGGGAGTAAAGGAGTCCTCACTGTATCCCACATAGCTGCCGTTGCACCACAGAGCCAGCGCGCTCTCCACCCCCTGAAAGGAAACGAAGACAGGCTGCCCTGTCCAGTTATCGGGCACCTCAAAATTCTTCACATAGCTTGCCACCGGATTAAATCTTTCCGGGATCTGCCCCGGCTCCGCTTCCTGCCAGCCATCCCACGGATACTGCACATTGGCATACTGCGGCCTGTCATAACCCTCCATCTGGATATGAGCCGGAACACGTATATCCGCCCAGCCTTTACAGTCGTAATCCTCTGCTTCAAAGTCCTTTAAAGCGGACTCATAATTCGGAGCATATGCAAACTTCCAAAGCCCGTTCAGACTGAGCCGAAAGCTACTCATGCCGCTCTCCGCCTCACTGCCATCCTTAAAACATACATGGTCCGAATGGGCATCCAGTCTGTTTTCCCGAAAAAACTCCGGGTCCTTTACCTTGTTGTAATCAAATTGACTCATCTCAATCTTTCTCTCTTTCCGCCCTCCCTGTGAAGGCTGAACTGTTATTATATCTTAAACTATACCACTCATAATTCCCTTTTAAAATGGATTTTATTGCTCTCCATCCTTAGTTTCCAAAAGGCGGACCAGATACTCCCAGACTCTTCCGGTGGAAGAAATGCTCAATGTTTCCTCCGTGGTATGAATATCCCGCATGTCCGGACCTATGGAGACGCAGTCCAGATCATGGATCTTACTCCCGAGAATACCGCACTCCAACCCTGCATGAATTGCCTCCACCTTGGGTGTTTTATCGTACATCTCCTCATACAGTCTGACCATCTTCTCCCGCAGCGGAGAGTCTTTTCGAAACCTCCATCCGGGATAATCTCCGGTGACGGTTATGGTTCCTCCCGCCAGTTCCGTCACTGCCCGCAGTTTCCCGATCAGGGCATTTTTCGCACTCTCAACGCTGCTGCGGACGGAAAACTCTGCAAGAAACGCAGCCGTGTCCCTTCCGGAGCCTTCCGCGGAAAGCTCTCCTGAACGCTCCGTTTCGCCGCATTCCAAAATTCCCAGATTCAACGAGGTCTCCACCAGTCCCGGCATATCGGCGCTCATAGCCTGGACACCGTTGGGCAGCGCACACAGGAAATACGCCGCGCGCTTCGTATCCTCTGCATCAGCGCAGGTAAGATTACGCTGTTCCTGCTTTTCGGCTCTGATATAAATGCCGGGGTCCTTCGCGGACAGCTCCGCCCGGATTTCCTTTTCCACCGTATCCAGAACTGAGGCAAACGCCTCGCTGTCCTTCTCTCTGATTACCAGTACTCCACCTGTTTCTCTGGGAATAGCGTTGTCCGCCAGACCTCCCTGTACCCCGGCCAGCATCACCGGCATGGCTTCGCACAGCCTGCTCAAAAGCCTTCCAAACAGACAGTTTGAATTGCCGCGCTCCTTATGAATTTCTCCTCCGGAATGGCCGCCCTGCAAACCGCCCACCGTCACCCTGTAAGCCAGTCCCCGTTCTTCTCCTGCCTGCGGCCACCGGATACTGCCCTCAGCCATACTGTCCACATTGACTGTACCGTGCATCGGCAGCTGACATTTCACCCTGGCTCCCCCGGCACAGCTTGTCAGAAAGATTCCTTCCTCCTCGGAATCCAGATTTATCATGCGGCTGCCGGTGAGCATGGAAAGATCAATGCCCCTGGCCCCGTCCATACCAACCTCCTCGTCGACGGTAATGATCACTTCCAGCTTCGGGTGCCTGATGGTGTCGGAATCAAGAAGCGCCAGAGAATAAGCTACCGCAATGCCGTCGTCCCCGCCCAGACTGGTGCCCTCGGCATACACTTTATCTCCGTCCACGGCAACGCGCAGCCCCTCTGTTCTCATGTCAATGTCACACCCGGGTTTCTTCACCGCCACCATATCCATATGACCCTGCAGGATGACTGCAGGCTCCTGCTCATAACCGGGGGTTGCCTCCTTCACAATGATCACGTTCTTCAGCTCGTCCTGTATAAAGTTAAGCTTCCTCTCCCTCGCGAAATCCGCCAGATAATCGCTTATCTGCCCCACATTTCCCGAACCATGAGGAATCCTTGTGATTTCCTCAAAAAAGCGGAATACATTCTTTGGTTCCAGATCAGATAATACTCCCATATTTCCCTCTTTTCCGCGCATTAAGGGGGTAGTGCACCCCTGCGCATATATTTGCAAACTACTTCAGTGTTTCACTGTTATTGAGCACCAGGGTACTGTACAGGAACAGCACGTCACAGTTGTCAAACTCCAGAAAGTTTCCCAGCAACTCACTTGAGAGATAGCGAATGTCAACCAATGTGACCTCCCCATAGCCCTCAGCCAGCAGAGGCACAATGCTGCTTCCGAAGGAATCGCGGAAAACAATGAGTCTCCTGTCCGCGGCTCCGCCGGGATTCTGTATGGTCAACAGTGATTTTGAGCCCGATAGAAACATTTCATAAGGGTCTTTCCCCCGGGACTTCTCCATATCGTAAACCGGAATTTCCCCATTTGTCTCATAGTCATATACCCGACAGGAATCCAGTATATCACTTTCCAGATAATAAATCTGTTCCGCCGGAAGGGGAAGCGCGGACTGTCCGTAATAAACTCCGTAAAAGGGATTCTCCAGAAGCTTGACCCTGTATTCTCCGGAAAGGCTGATTCCCATCCCCTCCGCCAGCCTCCCGGCCACATCCGTAATCCTCTCCTGCCGCCAGTGGGTGTCCGTTTTATAGTAATCCTCAAGCTCCAGACAGTCGAAAATATCAATGTACTGCATATAATCCGTGCGTTCCCGCAAATAGGAGACAAGCGCCCCGTAATCCATGGCAGGATACCCGTTTTGTCCGGCCAGGAAATAATTTTTGTCCGGTATGACAGACAGATAAATATTCGAATTTTGCCCGTTCAGGTATTTATCATATACACGCCGGAATCTGGCAGCAGCATTGTCAAGGGAATCTGTGTTCACAGGATATTCCAGCTTTGAAGCATAGCCATCGGCTATATAAATTCCCCCCACGTCTTTCTGTCTGAAAAGATAAAGGGATACGGCGGATTTTAAGGTTCTGAAGCCGGTCCGCAGCGGAAACTGATCCATGGCATAGCTCTCAAAGTCCTGCATAAATTTTCCCGACATAACAGCGGATACGCTGAATGAAGGCATCGCCGCAAGCGGTCTTCTCTCGCTGTCAGAGACCGGGTCCACGGGTTTAAGCAGGCACCAGGCAAAAAATCCCAGGAAAAAAACCGCCGCAGACAAAACTACTATCTTATTTTTTGCTTTTTCTGTCAATTACTTTTCCCTCCGGTTTAGCAACTAGAATCTAAAATACAAAAACGGATTAAAGGAGCCGTCCACAATGTAGCCCGTGATGACAAGCATCAACAGCAGCAAAACCACCGGCTCCATGATGTTCAGCACTTTTGCAAATGTTTTCTTTTCCCGCAGCTTCCTGATACCAGCGGAAATCAGGGGCGTAGCGCCCAAAAATGCTATTATCAGAATGCCGCAGTAACTTTTCAGGTAATACAGCCCTTCAGCGGAAACAATCGGAAGTCCGCCTGCACCAAACATGGATTTGATGTAAATCCATGCTTCTGAGAGACTGGCCGCATCAAACAGCACAAAACTCAACAGCACTACCGGTACAATATATATATACCGCAGAATCCCTGTCTTCTCCAGTATCTTCATAAGTGCCAGTTTTTCCAAAATAAGCAGCACCCCGAAAAAAAGCCCCCATACAATAAAATTCCATTCCGCGCCATGCCAAAAACCCGTGAGGAACCACACAATCATCAGATTGCAGAGCCAGCGGAATCTTTTTACACGGTTTCCCCCCAGTGGAATGTACACATAATCCCTGAACCAGGAGCCGAGAGAAATATGCCATCTCCGCCAGAACTCCGTGGCGCTTTTCGAGATAAAAGGATAATTAAAGTTCTCGGGAAAATCAAACCCAAAGATTCTGCCCAGACCGATGGCCATGTCACTGTAGCCTGAAAAATCAAAATAAATCTGCAGGGCGCATGCTGCCGCATAAAGCCAGAAAAACAGCACCGACTTATCCTCAGACTCCCTGAATATGCTGCAGAGTTCCCCCAGGGCATTAGCTATCAGGACCTTCTTTCCCAGCCCCAGAATAAAACGCCTGATGCCCAGGGCACACTTTTCAAAGCTGTGCCGCCTGTCATTCAACTGGACGGAAATATCCGCATATCTGACAATGGGGCCTGCGATCAGCTGGGGAAACATAGCGATATACGCTGCCATATTTATAAAATTTCGCTGGGCCGGAACGCTCCCTCTATAGACATCCGCAATATAACTCAATATCTGAAAGGTATAAAAGCTGATGCCAATGGGCAGCGTCACCTTCAGGAGAGGAACAGACAGTCCGGTAACCGCATTAAAGTTTTTAATAAAGAAGTCCGCATATTTACAGTAACCCAGCATGCCGAGACTAATAGCAGCGGAGACCGCCAGATACACTCCGGCCCGGCGGCCTCCGCTCTTTTCTATCAGTATTCCAAACAGATACCCCTGAAAAACAGTGAGGAGCATCACAAAGACAAATTTCGGTTCACCCCACCCGTAGAAAACCATACTCGTGAGGAGAAGCACTGTATTTTTCAGCTTCCGCGGCGCCGCAAAATACAACAGCAGCGCGCAGGGAAGGAAGTAGTAAAGAAAGGGAATGCTTGAAAATACCATGCTCTTTTCCTCGACTCACTAGATGACAGGTTCCTCATAAACCAGCTCCGCCGAATCGTAAGCTGATATTGCTTTTGATTTAAAGGTATCTATGATTTCCTCGTTTCCGAAAGCGGAAATGACATAATCCCCCACTGTGATCACAATAAGCTTATCCGGAAAACCGCACATCCACTGTCTCTGCAGAATGTTTTCCCTCAGGGAATCCGCCACAGCGGAAACATTGTCGGAACTGCTCACATGAAATGCTCCGCATGTAAAGGTATTGGCATTCATCATGTGAATAAGGGATGCCGCTCCGTCAACCATGGCAGCAGAAGCCGCCGGCAGACCAAGTGTATTATCCAGCATAGCTGCATCCTCAATCCCGTAATTGCCGGGCGCGCCGTTCACCATATTTTCCTCGGAAAAATCGCCGCCCATGGCAGGAAATTTATCATCCTCTCCGTAGCTGTCCCAGATTGTATTTAACAGCGTAAGAGCGTCTGCAATCTCAGCCCCGGCTTCCTGACCGGATTCCTTATCGGATTCCTTACCGCCACAGGCAGTGAGAGAAAACACCATAGCCGCCGTTAAAATCCATGCTAAAAACCTTTTCAAAACAAAATCCTCCTTGTTTACTTATTATTAATAATTTATTATACCATTATTTTTGCCGGAATAAACAGGTTACTTATCCTGGTCCAGCAATTTTTCAAACTCATTTCTGCAGACAGGACGGGAAAAGAAATACCCCTGCAGCAGCGTTGCGTCCATTTTGCCCACTATATCGGCCACCTCATGATTCTCCACGCCCTCCACGATAGAGTCATATCCGAGCCGCCTGCACATGTTAAGCAGATTGTCTATAATGACATAATCTATATCATGCCCCGGCTCGGACAATTCCCTGACAAAAGAATGCTCCACCTTTATGTAATCCACATGAAGGGCCTTCAGCATCTCCAGAGAGGCATACGCTGTACCGAAATCATCCAGCGCCACCTTGAAGCCCCGCTCCCGCAGCCTGTCAAACATGGACGCCAGTTCCTGTGGTTTATCCACCTGGCAGCTCTCCGTCAGCTCGATAATGATATTCTCCGGATTGCATCCGTATTTATCCATGCAGCGGCTAAGCCTGTCCTCGAATTCTTCATCCAGAAACTGCTGATAAGACACGTTAAAGCTCACCCGCAGATCGCCGTATTTTCCACGCCATTCCACCTGATGTCTGATCGCTTCTTCCATCACCCAGAAGCCAACCTCCCGAATGCCGCCGTATTCCTCCAGTACCTTGATAAACTCCATGGGATAGGAATCCTTAACCTGCTCCCCCTTCCAGCGGAGAAGGCACTCACAGCCCGTAATCCGATGAGTATCCGGACTCACAAAAGGCTGGAAAAATAACTCAAAGCCCTTAAAGTTATTCTTAATACAATACTTTAAATCGTCTCGCAGCGCCAGATTTCGCTGGAGCTGCTTTACAATTTCCTCCGAGAAAAATACCAGCGTCCCCCTGTGATGCATCTTGGCATACTCCAGGCAGTGCTCCAGCCTTTTGATCAGTCTCTCCCTGGAATCCGCATCTTCCGGAAACAACAGCGCTCCTCCTGACACCGAGAGGCTGACTTTTTGCCCGTTCGCCAGTTCCATCGCGTCCGCTTTTTTGCATACTTTGGAAAAGAAATCCTGCACTTTTTTCCTGTCCATGATTGGCGCAATGGCTATAAATTCATCTCCGCTGAAGCGGAACAACCGCCAGTCCGCCCCACAGGAATCCCTCATGATTCTTGTAAACAGAATCAGCAGTTCATCACCCACATTGTAACCGTAGTTGCTCACTACCTTTCGGAATCCGTCCAGCCCCATCAGCACGGCAATCCCCTTCTCATCGGAAATACTGTAATTGTATAGTTCGTGAGCGGTAGGCAGGCCGGTCAGATTATCATATTTGTTCTGTCCGTCAAGTCTTGTCATCAGACCTGCAAATATAATCGGAGTTCCGTCCATATCCCTGATCACGCTGCCCTTGCACTCCAGCCACACATACTCGCCATAGCGGTTCATGGCTCTGTACTGACATTGGTGACGGGATTTTGCCCCCGAGAAAACCCCATTGATGTCCTCCTCATAGAGCGCTCTGTCCTCAGGGTGAATATGCTCCTCCCAGACTGCTCCGGCATTCTCAATATATTCCCCTTCCAGATTAAAATATTCCACAGATGCCATAGACCACCTGGAAATGTTGGTCCTCATATCACAAACATAAATATATACATTATCCGATGCCGCTGCAAACGCCTCAAAGAGCTCATTGTTGAAAATATCGCTCATGATACTCCCCCTTCCACAGCAGGAACGCTGTTTTCGTTTACAATAAATATTACCACAATATCTCATTTATTTCCATATTTTTTCACAACGAAGTTAACATTATTTCTTTTTCTATAATTTTACTTGCAAGAGAGCCTTTTGCACTGTAAGATAGAAGGAAAGGAGGTATCATCATTATGTCAAAAACAAACAGTACAGCAGGCACTGCAAAACGCAACATTATCGTGGGACAGTCCGGCGGACCCACTGCTGTCATTAATTCCAGCCTGGCCGGAGTTTACAAGACAGCCAAAGAGCGCGGTTTTGACACCGTATATGGCATGCTTCACGGAATAGAAGGATTTTTGGATGAGAAATATGTGGATCTCTCCACACAGATCCATTCCGACATGGACATTGAGCTGTTAAAGAGAACCCCCTCCGCCTTTCTGGGTTCCTGCAGATATAAGCTTCCGGGGATTCATGAAGACCCCGCAATCTACGAGAAGATTTTCAGCATTCTGGATAAACTTGAAATTGAAGCATTTATCTATATCGGCGGCAATGATTCTATGGATACCATCAAAAAGCTGTCTGATTATGCCATTGTCAAGGGGCATAACCAGAAATTTCTCGGTGTTCCGAAGACCATTGACAACGATCTGGCCCTGACGGACCACACCCCCGGCTTTGGCAGCGCCGCAAAATATATCGCAGCGTCCACCAAGGAAATCATCCGGGATGCCTTGGGGCTTGCCTACAACAGAAAAATGGTCTCCATTCTGGAGATCATGGGGCGTAATGCCGGATGGCTGACCGGAGCCACCGCCCTGGCCAAGACCGAGGAATGCGACGGCCCGGATTTGATCTATCTCCCTGAAATTACCTTTAACATCGATCACTTTTTAAAGAAAACCGGCGAACTGTTAAAGAAAAAGGATTCCGTTGTCATCGCCGTCTCAGAGGGTATTAAACTGGCTGACGGCCGCTATGTCTGCGAACTGTCCGGCGGTGCTGACTATGTGGATGCCTTCGGACACAAGCAGCTCCAGGGGACAGCGGCGTACCTGGCAGGCTTCCTGGGTGCGGAGCTTGGCTGCAAGACCAGGAGCATTGAATTCTCCACCCTGCAGAGAAGCGCTTCCCACATGGCCTCCCGGGTAGACATCAACGAGGCCTTCATGGTGGGCGGTGCCGCAGTAAAGGCAGCAGACGAGGGAGACACCGGTAAAATGGTTGTCATCGACCGTATCGCGGATGATCCTTACATGAGTTCCGCCGGTATTTATGATGTCCATCGCATCGCCAACAACGAAAAGCTGGTTCCCAGAGAATGGGTGAACAAAGAAGGCAATTATATTACCGATGAATTCATCAACTACATTGAACCGCTGATTCAGGGCGATTACCAGCCCTTCATGGTAAACGGTCTTCCACAGCATCTGGTACTGAATAAAAAATAAAGAACGAAAGGGGGCTGTCGCACTATGAACCGCTCCCCGTCAAGTAGACAGTGAAAAAAATATAAATTTTTCTGCCATCAGCTACAAGGCCGGTGGCAGTTTTTATGCCGCCAGCAGATAGTTTCTGTGTTTTTCCATTGGTGTTAAAACTCCAAGATTCCGCTGCAAGCGTTTATTGTTATAGTAATCCATATAATCCTTAATCATTTCCATAACAGACTCCCGGCTTGTAAAACGCCTTCCGTAATACCGTTCTCTTTTCAGTATCCCCCAGAAGCCTTCCATCGGACCGTTATCAATACATTTTGCCACCCTTGACATGCTCTGTTTCATTCCAGCGGCTTCAAGTTTTGAATGGAAGGTCCGGCAGGTGTATTGAAACCCTCTGTCACTGTGAAATAGCGGGTGGACATCCGGATTCGCTTCCACAGCATTGTCAAAAGTATCAAACACCAAAGCGTTGTTGTTGGAATCTCCTATGATGTATGACACAATACGCCTATCATACAAGTCAAGAATCGCACTTAGGTACACCTTGTGTTTCTCTGTTCCCGTATAGTAATGAAATTCTGTTACATCCGTGAGCCATTTTTCATTTGGCATTTCAGCCGTAAATTCCCGGTTCAATAAATTTTCTGCTATATACTGTGGATTCTTAGCATGACGCGTGCATCCATTGTTTGTGTATTTTATAGTGGATTTTATGCCCCGCTTACGGCAGAGGCGGAGCACCCGCTTGTCATTTGCCTTTATGCCATGGTACCGTTCCAGTTCGTCCCTGATCCGTCGGTATCCTTTATCCGGGGAAGCGTTGTGGATTTTTTCAATCTCCTCCGCAATCTTCCTGTTTTCTATCTCATGTGCCGGTATTTCCCTGTTCATCCATTTGTAATACGCGGCACGCGATATGCCGCCGAATCCACAAAGCAGCCGGACAGGATATCCATGTGCCTCATGTTCTTCTTTTATTGCCTGATATATGGCATCATGCCGTATCAGACTCAGCCCCGCCTCCTCTCTATCTCGTCTAATTTTTTTAAGAAAGATGCCTCCATCTCAGCCCGTTCTTTTTCCGCCCTGAGCAGTTTGTTTTCAGCGCGCAGCCGTTCCAGTTCCGACATTTCACTTTCCGTTCTTCGCCTGCCGCGCTTATCTTGAAGCCCCTCTACGTCGCATTGTTCGTATTTTAACGTATAGCTGCGCGCCTGCTGATACGATATGCTGTATTCTTCTGCTGTTTTCGCATAGTTATGCCCGTGTGTGATGCAGTATCCTGCTATTTCAACACGTTCGTCAAATGATGTCTTTCTTCCTTTGGTCATGATGGATGCGCCTCCTGTTCCAGAAGATTTTAACTCCCCATGATCATTATACACCTGAATCCATTTTTGCAGCTTACCTTTTGAGCGGATTCCATACCTTCTGCAGATATCTTCCTGTGACCCTTTTCCGGCCAGATAATCGTGGACAGCACACTCCTTTAACTCTTTGGAATACCGTTTGTTCTTCCTTTGAAAAAATATTTCACTCCCCATGCTTTGGTAGTTGAATATCCATTGCTGTACGGATGTCTTGCTGATCTGAAACCGGCTGGCAATTCCGCCTTGGGATATTTTGCCATCAAGATATTTCTGGACAGCCAGTATCTTGTCCTCCGGACTAATGCCATTTCTGGACATAATATATGCTCCCTTCTAAGTAACAAGTTTTTATTATTTCACTTGTCTACCTAGAAGGGAGCATATCACTAAGGTGCGCAGCCCCCAATCATTATCTAAAAGTTTAGTAATTGTGAACTTTTCTTACCTATTGCTAGTCGACAACTTGGACTAGTCCATAGGTTCCATACAAGAATGCTGCATAATCACCCAATTCCCTCAATTCACTCCCATTTGCGATGATAGTGTATCCTTCTTTTGTTCTGGTGCCTTCCAAATGAAGAAAATCTTTATCCGGGCAGAAGACCATATATCCGCATTTAAATTCTGCCTCGTTCCAAGTGGTATTCTCATAACCTCCAAATCGAATCGTTTCCGCATCGCTTAACAATACATATACATTATCCCGGCGACCTCCGATAACAATCAGATTCTCTTGCACGGAAGCATCTGCAGCCGATATCCCATTAACTTCTGTAATGGTCCATTTGTGAAATGTATCCCAGTTGTCAGGACCTTCAATTTTATTTTTCATATAGTGTCCGATAGTTCTATAACTTGCTTTATGTGCACGGAATTCACTAGGTATTTCTTCCCCGTAGCCTGCGTTTGCTATGGGGAATGGCGCTGCATAATGATAAGAAGATATACCCTGTAAAATCGAAGAACCATTTCCAAAATACACGAACTCATCACTTTGAGAAGCAGATATTTCGAGTATTGTTGTCTCAGCAATTAATCCATAGTCCGTATCAGCCCCATAAGCCCCATAGAAATCAGCCAAGGTTGTTACCTGTCCATCTTCATCATAATAACCTGCAATTTGATATTCTTCTCCACGCTTTACGGCATATACTACTGCATATTCAGACCCGGATTCAATATAATCCAAAATGGTTTCTTTATCAACAATATCTCCCGCTTCAAAACTTCCATCGTTCGATATTGATATTGTATCATTTTTCCCGCTTTCTGTTTCCGATTCCGTCTTCTCATCCTTGTCTGATTTCTCATTATTTTCTGATGCTGACGGCTTATCTGTCCTTGAATTTTGCCTGTTATTAGTTTTTGGCGCTGAGCTTGAGCCGCACCCACCTAGAGCACTAATTATTATGATGCATATTAGCATTGCTGCAATCCTTTTCATGTTTTTCCCTGTCTTCATTGCCATGTCTCCTTCTTTCGTCTTGATATTATGTAATTTATTATTGTGCAGATTGCTATACTTCCCATACCCTAAATGGGCTTTGAAATATACAGTGCATAATCTCCCTTATCGCAGCTGAAGTGCCAGCAGCATATTATCGGTATCAAATACCAGAGTGACGGCGCCATCCTCGTCTCTCTGAGGATAATGTCCGATATACATTGCACCGTTTTCGCCTTCTCTGCCGATTCTGTACGGCTTGCCGTCTATCTCCATCTGCAGATATAAGGAGACGCTGATTATTGTTCTGCTGCCGTCTGCTCTTTCCAGCGTCAGATAGGTTTCCGTCGCCTCAACACACTCTTCGGCACTGTAATAAACCATCTGCTGCTTTTCCGTGATGTATGCCATAATCTCATCTGCATTGGTAAAACCAAGCTTTTCCAATACGGTTCCCATGGAATCTCCCAGAGAAATCTCCCGTATATCCGTAGTGCGGGCAGGACCGGTGCCTGAACTCGAATCTATCAGGGTAATATATTCAATCCGGTCCTCGTCCAGTTCTTGAGAAATACATACTCTCGGCCCGCTGTCTCCGTAGCATAACTCGCCGAAGTAATACCCCTCCCCTTCCCCTTCCTGGTGTACAATGTGAAACCCTTTTCTCTCAAGATATGCCACCGCCGACTCATAATCCAGAGCGGAAACAGGATCGCCAAACCAGGTCAGTTCCTCCCTGCAGACT
>JAIDME010000319.1 GCA_029050705.1 Acetatifactor sp. | reverse complement strand
TTTGCGGTATTTTGCTTCTGCTAAGAGCAAAGAAAATGTTTACCTTCCGGGAAAATAGTTTTACCATAGGATATGGAGTGATTTATATCAGGATAGCCATGATGAAGAGATGTCTGAGGTGCGGCGGGATGGAGATCAGGAAAGCGACGAAAGAAGAGATGTCGGAGGTATGGCGGCTCGGAAAGGTGGACAGCAATGAGGCAACGGAACGCTTCTTTCGTGAACAGATAGGAAGCGGTAATGCGGACTTTTGGACAATAGATGACAATGGAATACTTCTGGGGGAGTTATATGTCTTTCATAAGCTGGCGGATGAAGAGTTTGCGGACGGAAAAGAAAAGGTGTACCTGTGTGCTTTTCGGGTCAGGAAGGACAGAAGGGGACAGGGACTGGGCACTATGTTGATGAAAAAGGTGCTTCGTGAACTTAAAGATTCCGGCTTTCGGGCCGCCACGATAGGAGTGGACGAGACAGAAGAGGCGAATATACGCTTGTATGAGCACCTTGGCTTTACGGAAAAAATAAAGGACTGCTATGAGGATCCCTGCGCTATGGATGATGAAATGCGGCAGGAGCGCTGTAGCTGTTTCTGGCTGTTGCAGAAGAGATTATAGGAGCGTTTTAGCTCAATACATATTGATTTTTCGCCGGGTCTATGATGAAATCATATATGTAAGTGTTATCCAACAAAACAAAAGGAAGCGGTGAAAGCATGCTCTCTGTACTCGTAATAGAAGACGACAAGACGATAAACAGTCTGCTCTGCAGTATCATAACGAAAAGCGGCTACTCTGCGGATAGTGCCGAAAACGGACTTGACGGACTTGACAAAGCGTTGTCGGGTGACTACAACATCATTCTTATGGATTTGATGCTTCCCTTGAAGACGGGAGAGGAAGTGCTGAAAGAGCTGCGCGCTGTCAAGAGCACCCCCGTTATCATCATCTCGGCAAAGTTGGAGGTGTACAACAGAATAGAGCTTTTCAAGATAGGTGCTGACGATTATATCACCAAGCCCTTTGATATTGACGAGGTCATGCTTCGCATACAGGCTGTGCTTCGTCGGACTGAGGCGCAGACCTTCTCTCTGCTCACATTCAGAGATATTAAGCTGGACACTGACTCAAAGCGTGTTTTTGTCAAGGAAAACGAGATCACCTGCACGGCTACGGAATATGCGATACTGGAGCTGATGCTGAAAAATCCCAAAACGATATTCTCAAAGCGCAGGCTTTATGAAGGCGTTTCCGGTGATGCATATTTGAGCGATGACAACACGATGAATGTGCACATCAGTAATTTGCGAAAGAAGCTTGCAAAGTTCACCTCGGAGGAATATATTGAAACTGTTTACGGCATGGGGTATCGTCTGGCAAATTAAGGTTTTCTTTAGGTTTGGTGAAGAATCTTTGAGACATTGTATATTATCATAAGAGCAGAAAAGAAAAGGAGGTTTGCAAAATGGAAGACATTATCCTGCAAACGCACGGAATATCCGTGAAATACGGCAATTTTCATGCTCTTGATGATGTAAGCATCAGTCTCAAAAATAAGCATATCTACGGCTTTATCGGTGAGAACGGCGCAGGCAAGACCACACTGATGAGAGTGCTGACGGGGCTGCTTTATCCCACAAGCGGTACATTCTCGCTGTTCGGAAAGAACGAGCCGTCTGGCATTCTGAAAATGCGCCGACAGATCGGCAGCACCATTGAAGCTCCTGCCCTTTATCCGGAATACTCCGCTTACCGTAATCTTGAATTACAGCGTATCCTTATTGGCAATCCTAACAGGGAAATATGCGATAAGCTGCTGGGAGTGGTGGGGCTGACCGAGGTTAGAGATAAAAAGGTAAGAAAGTTCTCTATGGGCATGAAGCAGAGACTCAGCATAGCAATGGCTCTTGTGGGCAAGCCGAGACTGCTTATACTCGATGAGCCCATAAACGGCCTTGATCCTAAAAACATATCCGAACTGCGCAGCCTGCTCAAAAGGCTGAATGAGGAAAATGATGTAACGCTGTTCATATCAAGTCATATCCTTAACGAGCTTTATCTGCTTGCCACTGATTATTATTTTATTCACAAGGGGAAGATAATTGAGTCGCTCACCCATGATGAGCTTGACGAAAAATGCCGACAGTACATAAAGATAAAGACATCTGAGCTGCCGAAATGTATAACCGTCATTGAGAATGAGTTTCAGGATGCGGAATACTTTTGTCTTGATGATGAGACCATGCACCTGTTTTCGCAAACTGACAGGGCAGAGAGTATAGCAAAGCTTCTTATGGAGAATCATATTGTCACTAAGGAATTCTCAGTTACGGAGCAAAGCCTTGAAGAATACTTCCTTGGTATCACGGGAGGTGACAGCAATGTATAATCAGCTAATGATCGAAAAATATAAAGCTAAAAGATTTGTTATAATGTATCTTGCGGCGGCTGTTCTTGCAGCAGCAGGATTTTTCCTCGGATTGCTTAAACTCCCCGAATATATGGATACGGCAAAGGTGTTTTCTTTATCGATCTGCGATACGTCTTTTATGTTTATCGTTTCACTTGTTGCAGCCTGGTTTGCAGGAAATGATTTTCAAAACCGAACGATACATAATGAAATAAAAACAGGATACAGCCGTTTTTCAGTATTCATGGCAAGAACCATTACTACCGTTATCATGGCAGTGCTGCTTCATTTGACCTATGTTTTCGCAACAGTTCTCGGATTTGCTGTTAAATATAGGTTTGACAGCAGTATATTTTCTATTACAGACTTTGTCTGGATGCTGGTAGTCATGTTGCAGATATGTGCCATCATCTGTATCGTTATGTTTATTGTTTTTACTCTCAAAAAAGTTACATCAGGAATAGCAGTAACGGTTGTTTTCAGCTTTGTGGCCTGCAATATCCTTAGAAACTTCATCAGCGAGAGCATTTTCAGGCTGACCTGCTTTAGCTTTGCACAAACCAGCGATAACAGAACACTTGCATTGTCGGCGGTGTTTGCAGTAGCAGTGATCGTTATTTCACTGACAGCAACACACTTTGTTTTCAGAAAAGCCGAGATAAAATAAGGAGGTGATACAGCGGTGGAAATACTTGTTATAATAGTGCTTTCTGCCGCTGTATGCGTTCTTGCGGCAAAGCTGTTTTCCTTGAAAAGCAGGATAGGTTCGGTATCAAAGCAGCTGGATGATAAAGATAATACTCTTATCACAACTCGTCTCAGCGGTGACGAGCTTGAAGCTGTCGTAAAAAAGATAAACCTTATGATAGAGAACGATCATAAGGCGAAAGTCGAGATACGCAAGGAGCAGACTGCGCTGAAACAGGCAATTGCCGATATTTCTCACGACATACGCACTCCGCTTACAGCGGTAGTGGGGTATCTCCAGCTTGCGGAAAATGAAGACCAGCAAAGGAACATAAGCATCGCCCTTGAACGCGCAAGGTATTGCAGCAGCCTTGTGAACGACTTTTTTGAACTGTCGGTCATAGATTCAAAGGGCTGCGAACCTGTTATGGAATGTGTGGATGTGAACGATATGCTCTGCGAGCTGATACTTGCTGATTTCCCAAACTTTGAAGCCAAAAGCATTACTCCCCATTTTGAGGACAGTGATAAACCTGTCTATGCTCATGCAGACAGGAAAATGCTCACAAGGGTCATACAAAATCTTATATCAAACGGTATCAAATACGGCAGTGATCGGCTTGACTTCACCCTCACTGCCGATGAAGCGGTACATATATCCGTATCAAATCCCGTATCGGATCAGACAATAGATACGGAGAAAATGTTTGATAAATTTTACCGCGCAAGCAGATCCAGGACAGCGGGCGGTGCAGGAATCGGGCTTTATATCTGTAAACAATTTGTTGAAGTAATGGATGGCGGTATTTCTGCTTCTGTCGGGGATGGTATGCTGACTATTACGGTCACTCTTGGTATTGATGATATGAATGTGTAGAATATGTGGTGGTGATAGTGATTGGGTCAGTCGTTCTGATCGAATCATTTGCTTTAAAAGAAGCAATACAAGTGGTAAAATTCTATTGTACGACACAATAAATGGGAGTGAACATACTGTTAATAGAGAACGCTGATGATATAATAACCGCAGAGGAAAAGCAAGCGACGCGAAGCGGCATTTGCTTTTCTGCGGTTATTAACGAGCAAGCGCCCGATGAAATCGGACAAAGAGCGCGAAAGCGCGGGCTTGCGAGTTTAGATGATATAATGAATGACTCTGACAGGGCTATGAACGGATAAGGGAGGAGAATAGGATGATACATTTTACAAAAATGCAGGCATTGGGAAATGATTATGTCTATATTGATGCAGTTAATCAGGAATTGTTAAAATTTGTCAGAACTTGCAAAATTTATCAGTGAAAGGCATTTTGCAGTCGGTTCTGATGGAATGGTTTTGATCTGCAGGTCAGCGCATGCAGATTTCCGCATGCGTATGTTTAGTCCTGATGGTACGGAAGGGGAAATGTGTGGAAATGCTCTTAGAAGCGTTGGAAAGTATGTCTATGACCACAGAATGACAGACCGGAAAGATTTTATCAACCAGTCAGTTCCCGTATTGGGACGGAGCATTCAGATGACAGCTTTGTCATGAGGAAATCCGCATGTCGTTGTCTTTGTGGATGATGTGGCGGACTTTGATGTGGAAAAGTATGGAAGAGCAATTGAAAATATGACGGAATTATTTCCAAAGAAAACGAATGTGACATTTGCTCAGTTTGAAAATGGAACGGCTGTAATAATACGGGAATGGGAACGTAGAACCGGAGAAACAATCAGCTGCGGAACCGGATGCTGAAGCGCAGTTGTCGCAGACGTCTTAAACGGATATGCGGCACGGGAAATGGCAGTCGAGCAGAAAGGCGGTATTTTGTGTGTGGCATGGGATTCAGAAACAAACCATGTGTTTTTGACGGGACCGTCAAAAACAGTATTTGAATCGGAGATTGACGTTTCGGCAATTATAGGAGTGAACAACGTCACGGGGAGAGTGACAGCATCCCGATAAACCTTACCCATGAAGGGGGGCGGCTTTATGGCAGTGCTTTCCTATTTGCTATAATATAGTTAGACAAAATCTGATGAAAGAATGGGTTGAAATATGGAAATAAATGTATTACAAAAGATTTTATTTGGGTTGAACAGAAGAGAGAATGGCCGTATTTCTAAGGCTCCTCTGGGCATCCGGCAGATGGAAAGGGTGCTGGCCAGGATTTCCTGCATGGCTGGTTCAGCCGGTCTTTCTGCTGCGTCTTTCGCTTTGGCACTGTGGCATTGCATGCTAAGGCTGGTTTATGGAAATGACAGTATAATCATTAATATGAGCGATGGTCAGGCTGTGGCTTTGGCAGTTGCAGCGTTTTTATTCTGCGCGCTGTGGCTGTTGTTGAAGAAAGGATTTGAGAAGTCACGGAAAGATTGCCTTGAAGTGTATCCGAATGCGGCGGCATATTACAGGCAGTGTGCAGAAGGATGCACTGTCAAAACAATATTGTGTTTTGCAACAGCAGTTTTAGGCTATATCCTGAGTATATGCCTTCCGAACTATTTAAGATATAACGATATGCGGTTTGCGCTTGCCGTATGTGCTGTCACGATTACATACAGCACTTTCCACTTTGTTTTCCAGATTCAGGAATGGAGGATATGTAGGAGGATAAAGGTCAGGATCACACAGGATTCGGACCAGAGTGACCATTATGATTTCCATGGGGAGCGGAAGAGGGGGATCATCAGGTGGTTAGTGTACTGGATTGTGGCATTGGCAGGATATTTAACAATCAGTACAGTGTTCCGCAGCCTATTCATGTATGGGTTCTATTTCGTTCTGATTTTTGTTAACTTTCTGTTGCGTATAATGAATAATAATCCATTCCGGCGGTTTTCCGGTATCCGGTCAAAGCTTATTCCGGTAAGGATTCTGAATATAGCCTCCCTGCTGGTGCTGGCAGGCTTGAGTTTTTATGTCATTGAAAACGGTTCAGACTATAACGGCAGATTTATCGAATCTCTTGATTATGAAGGATTTGAAAATGGAAGCAGTTATACATATGACAGTGACACAGGGGTATATACCATATCAGGGTCATCAGAGGAATTTCGTATCCTGCAGCTGACAGATATCCATATCTGTGGGAGTATCGGAACCATACAGACGGATCGTAAGGCGCTGAAGGCCTGTTATGACCTGATCAGAGAGACCCGGCCGGATATGATTATTATTACAGGGGACTTGGTGTATCCTATGCCGATTCAGACATTCAGCAAGGATAATCTCGGGGCATTCGGCCAGTTGTGCGAACTGATGGATCATATCGGAATTCCATGGGCATTCGTCTATGGAAACCATGATACGGAGGCGGCAGCGGCCTATCAGGCAGAGCAGCTTAAGGGACTATTCCATTATTACAGCAATGCGTCAGCCGGCGCATTGCTGTATGCAGACAGGCAGCCGGAGATTTATGGAAGATATAATCAGTATATCAGAGTCGAGAATACCGATGGCAGCCTGAACAGCCTGTTGTTTCTGATTGATTCCAATGACTGTGTAAAGGATGCGGAAAAGATAAATGAATACGATTCCGTTCATGAGGATCAGATACAGTGGTATGCGGATACGATTGAAAATGTATCCGGCGAGGAGGGCAGGTTAATCCCGTCTTTCGTGTTCATGCATATTCCTTTTCAGGCATTTGCCGAGGCACAGGAAGCATTGCAGGACGGTAACGCTGATGCAGTATATCTTTTTGGGGAAAACGGGGAGGGAGTCAGCTGTCCTGAACGGGAGTTCGGTTTTTTCGAGGCAATTGTTCAAAAACAGAGCACCCGGGCGGTATTTGTGGGACATGACCATCTGAATAATATGGCGGTGAAATATAAAGATGTGGATCTGGTTTATTCCAAGTCCATAGACTACTATGCTTATCCGGGGATAGCAGATAAAACAGAGCAGAGAGGGGCAACATTGATTACCTTATTTCCAAATGGCTCTTACCAAATAGAGCAGGTCGATTACAGAATGACCGCATTATGAAGAAAACACTTAGCTTTTTTGCTTATAACTTGCCAGATACTTCTTCGCAATCTCTGGGTTTATATTCAGTTTTTTCTGAAGTCGCTCCAGTATAACTTCCTCGGAAAGTTTGAATTCCCAGCCTGAATCAATGATTTCCTCTGCGCGGCCTTCCTCGCGGCCTTCCTCACGGCCTTCCTCGCGGCCTTCCTCACGGCCTTCTGCACGGCCTTCCTCTTTTGCTTTCTCCTTAATTCGCTTTTCCATTTCTACTAAATTCATATATGCTGCCCCCACTTCTCTGTCTGCCTTTACCTTCATCACCATCTCATGCAGTCTTGCCAAACCTGCCGTCTGCGCGTTCCCGGAAACAGAACATTCCATGTAGCGGGCAAGCTGCAGTAATTCATCCGGTGGATTGCCCTCAGTACCTCCTGTGTATAGAAATATGGTCCTGGCTCCGTCATCGTAAGTCAGTTGCGGGTCTTCCTTGCAGCTGTTCTGTATCGTGTATATCATCCGATTCCGTTTAAATGGATCATATGTGGTAATAAATACCACTACCACATTTCGCAGATTGCTGTAATCTTCTCCGGCTGCAAAATTTCCGGAATCAATTTTCGCATGATAGAACCGCGCCCTGCGGGGCAGGGCCTCCACATCAGCCGCGCTGCTGTTGTTATCCGGCTCCAGATCAAATATCTCTCCATCCTCTTCATCCAGGTATATGTCAAGCCGAACACCATGATTCTCCGGCTGCTCCCCATACCAAACCTTTTGGGGTACTACCGTAAGATGCCTTATTTTGCGTCTCAGAATGCATTCTAAAATATAGCGGGACGCTTCCTCTCCATAGGTTTTGTGAGCAGTCAGGCTATATGCCAGAAAATTGTCCACCAGGTTCATGTCTTCTAATTTCTTCATATCGTTCCTCCTGTTTCCGGCAGGAGGTTAGGTCTGCATGTTCTGGCGCATCCCTTGAAAGAAATGCAGCCAGTCTTAAACTCCTGCCTTGCAAATATAAATTTGGGTTACAAAGCATAGAGTTTCTGAGTGAGATTTAGACGGTAAGAAGTTTGTTGTCACTATGTTAAAGAAATTTATATGCTTTCTTTTAGAATAGCATAAACAGGACCATTGTCAATGTTTTTTTGAATTCACCCAGGACTTTTGAAAGTGACACTCCTGAGGCAAAATATTCCGGCGGGGAAAAGGATGAGACGTTGACTTTTTCGTGGCGAAGACATAAACTGAAATAAAACGGAAAGACATCCCCGACCATATAAGCACAGGAGGATTTATTATGGGAATTTCAGCAGGATTCATGGTGCCGCATCCGCCGCTCATCATACCTGATGTGGGCAGGGGTGAGGAAAAGAAAATACAGAAGACGATTGACGCATATCAAAAGGCAGCGGAGACAATCGGCCGTCTGCAGCCGGAGACGATGGTGCTCCTTTCTCCGCACCAGACCCTGTATGCGGACTATTTTCACATATCACCGGGGCCAGGGGCAAGAGGTGACTTCGGGCAGTTTCATGCCGGACAGATTTCCATGGAAGTCTCCTATGACATGGAATTTGTTCGTGTGCTGTGCGAGGCTGCAGAGGCGGCCGGTTTGCAGGCGGGGACGCTGGGAGAACGGGAGAGGAGACTGGATCATGGAACCATGGTTCCCTTGTATTTTGTGAATCAATACTGGGCGGGATACCGTCTGGTAAGAATTGGCCTGTCCGGCTTTTCCCTGGCGGCTCATTACCGGCTGGGACAGTGCATCAGGACGGCAGCACAGACCCTTGGGCGAAACACGGTATTGATTGCCAGCGGCGATCTGTCTCATAAGCTGAAGGAGGACGGACCCTACGGATACCAGGAGGAGGGGCCTGCCTATGACGCACGGATCATGGAGGTGATGGGCAAGGGGGCTTTCGGGGAACTGCTGGAATTTTCGGAAGATTTCTGCGAGAAGGCCGCAGAGTGCGGGCATCGCTCCTTTACCATCATGGCGGGTGCTTTTGACCGGACTGCCGTGGAGGCAGAGCGACTTTCCTATGAGGGACCCTTCGGGGTGGGGTATGGCATCTGTACCTATCGACCCTGCGGCGATGACGGGACACGGAATTTTCTGGAGCAGTACGAGGAGAAGGAGCGGTTAAGGCTTCTTGTTCTGCGGGAACAGGAGGACCCATACGTCAGGCTGGCAAGATATACCATCGAGGCGTATGTAGAGACGGGAGAGTTACCTGAGATGCCACAGGGGCTGCCGGAGGAACTGTATCACAGCAGAGCCGGTGCGTTTGTTTCCCTGAAGGAGGACGGAAAACTCAGAGGTTGTATCGGTACTATTCAGGCGGTTCGTGAATCCCTGGCGGAAGAAATTATGAATAATGCGGTCAGCGCCTGTTCGGAGGATCCCAGATTCTCCCCCGTGGAAGCATGGGAGGTGGAGCGCCTGACGATCAGTGTTGATGTGCTGGGGGAGACAGAGAAGATTTCCTCCCCTGAGGAACTGGATGTGGCGCGGTACGGAGTCCTTGTGACAAGGGGGGCCAGGCGAGGGCTGCTGCTGCCGAATCTGGAGGGTGTGGATACGATAGAGCAGCAGATTGCCATAGCGAAGCAGAAGGCGGGAATCAAAGCCAATGAGAGCGTGGAGCTGAAACGCTTTGAAGTGATACGACACTACTAAAATATTGAGGGAAGATTCTGTATACACCAACAATATTCAGGAATGCAGCGGATTGGGAAATACTGCAGAAAACAGGAGCTCATTTTGTATGAAAACAATATGTCAGGTATGTATACACAACTGCGCGCTGTCGCCCGGACAGACGGGGCTGTGCGGAGCCAGAAAAAACGAGGGAGGGGAAATAATCTGCGATAATTACGGCCGGATTACCTCCTTAGCGCTGGATCCCATCGAGAAAAAACCGCTGAAAGACTTCCATCCCGGAAGCATGATTCTGTCCGTGGGGAGCTATGGCTGCAACTTAAGGTGCCCTTTCTGCCAGAATCATGAGATTTCCATGGCGGACAGGGGAGCTTTTGAGACGGAATATGTTTTTCCCGAACAGCTTGCGGACACGGCGCTGCTCTGGAAGGAGCAGAAGAGGACAGGGAACATCGGCGTAGCTTATACCTATAACGAACCCCTGGTGGGCTGGGAGTATGTCCGTGATACAGCC